>JAGRCC010000782.1 GCA_020433785.1 Anaerolineae bacterium | reverse complement strand
GCTGTTATTAAAAAGGAGAACGATGATGAATACGAGTATGGCCGATACAACGGTTAATGTTTACCTCCGGCAGTCCGACCAGCAGTTGGCTGCCCAGGCCGCTTTGGGCAACCGCGATGCCTTCGCCACGCTGTACAAACGGTACTTTCAGGATATCTATGACTACGCCGCCCGAGTTTCGCGCAATCAGGATGTCGCCGCCGATGTCGTTCAATCGACATTTGTCAAAGCTTGGCAGCAGTTAGAAGAACGTAAAACCCCCGATAATATCAAAGCCTGGCTGTTTACGGTGGCTCACAATGCCGCCATCGACGAACTGCGCTACACCAACCGGCTGGTGTCGCCCGCCGAAGACACCGGCGATACCGACCCATCCCACAATTTTACCCTGGTTGACTCCTCTAAATTATCAAACCCTCAAGCTGTTTTGGAAGATCAAGAGTTGGTCGATCTGGTCTGGCAGTCGGCCACAGCGCTGCCCCCCAAAGATTACAGCTTGCTTGATCTGCACGTGCGGCAGGGCCTTAGCCCGGACGAACTGGCCGAAAATTTAGGGGCCAGCAAAGGCGCCATCTACACTAAATTGTCTCGCCTGCGCGACGCTCTGGGCGAAGCCGTGGTCTCGAGTTTACTCCTCCGTCGAGGGCGCAAGGATTGTCCCGATCTCAATGCCCTGTTAACCGAACTCCAGGCCACCGAACTAACTCGCAAGGTCCGCTGGACCATCCAACACCATTTGCAAGAGTGCCGCCGCTGCCAGGAAAGCAAACGGCGCTACGCCTCGCCGGCGGCTATTCTGGCCTCGCTGGCCCCGGTTCCGATTGGCCCCGGTCTGCGCGATCTACTCTGGCTGCAAGTGGCCGACCAACTCCACCGGGAAAAACCGGTCGATCCCACGCCCCCGGCGGCTGACCCAAAACCCAAATTGGTTTTTCCTTATCTGTTGATTATTCCGGCGCTATTGCTGGCCTTTCTGGTGGTGGGCGCTGCCGGCGCGATGGCCTGGTGGTCGTCGTCGCCCTCGGTTGAAGACCCCGACGATGTTCACAGCACCAGCCATCTCATTGGTCAAGCCTCCAACGATAAAACCATCGATATCGCCTGGTCGTACCAGCCCGATGTCACCGCTTACTCGGTGTTGTGGAGTCAGGGCGATCGCGATTTGCCGGATGACGTGCCCGACCTGTCCGGCACCGCCACCGGCGTTACCAGCGCCGAATTGGCCGACGGCATCTGGTATTTTCATATGAGAACGCAAGGCACCAACGGCGACTGGACCAGCACGGTTCATCTCGGCCCGTTTACCCTGCTGAGCCTGCCCCAAACAATTACGCCGACCGTGACCACCATCCCGGTCACGCTGACGGTGGAGTATATCGAAACCCCTACGCCCACCGCTACACCCATCACGCCGACCCCGACCCCAACTGAAACCGCCCTGCCCACCAGCACGCCGGTTACGCCAACCCCAACCTCAACCAACACCAACACCCCAACCCCGACTAACACCCCAACGGCCACGTTCACTCCATCTGCCACGCCGACATTTACGCCATCGCCGACCTTCACACCCACGCCCATTCCTGACGTTCACTTTGTCTTCGATCAAACGCTCAACCCGCCCTCACCGGCGAATTTGACTTCGGGTTTAGATGTGGTCAATGTCAATTTTAATTACGTGACCACCGCCGTGGGCGGCGTCCGCTTTGTGGTCTTGCCGATTACCAGCGGCGCGCCATCGCCGAACCACAGCGCGCCGATGTCGCCGGTCTATCCGCCTACGGGCCTAACCGAAGGGAGCGCCGGCTTTGCTAACGGCACCTTCTCGATTACGGACGGGGATGTCATCGTTGACCAGATCAGAATTCAGATGTGGAAGGCCGATCAGAGCCAACTGCTGTACGAGCTACCGGTAGCGGTCAGCTATCATTTTACCGAACCGGTTGAAGAAACCCACTTGGTGACGATTACGGCGCTGAATCCCACCTCCCCGGCCGTGCTCAACTTCAACGAGTCGGTGACCATCAATTTTGATTATGAAACCACCGAAGCCAGTGGCGCGCGTATTTTCATTCGCCCCTTTGCCGGCGGCAGCCTGGCCGCGAATTACGGCGCGTCGGGATCGCCGGTGTATGCCGTGGGCGAGGGCAGCGGCAGCAGCAATTTCACCATTGTCTCCGGCGCGGTTACAATCGATCAGCTCAGAATCCAAATGTTCAACGCCGACCAGTCGGTGCTGTTGTTTGAGGACTTTGTGCCGGTCAGCTACCAGTTCAAAAACCCCATCATCCTGCCGCCGGTTATCAAAATACCGCTAAACGGCATCGGCGGCTGAAATCGGCCGAACTTCAGACCTTACAGGTTTTCAAACGTTTGAATACCTGTAAGGTCTGGTATGGTCATGACTCTCCGTTTGTTCTCCCCGTCTTTGTTGCAGTATAATTAATCTCAGGTCAATTTTTATATTACATTTTCAAAGGAGAGCTACTATGGCGACGATGAATGATAATTTAGCAACAGTCTCTAAAATCTATGAAGCCTTTGGTAAAGGCGATATTCCCACTATATTGTCTTATCTGGCTGAAGATGTGCAGTGGGAAGCCTGGGCCGATAACTCGGCCCAACACGCCGGCGTGCCTTGGCTCCAAGCCGAAGAGGGTCGTGAGGGTGCGCTTGAGTTCTTCAAGATTGTCGGTCAGTGGAAAATCCACGAGTTTCAAGTGCTGTCGATAATGGCCGGTGATAATAAGGTAGCTGCTGAATTGGTGATCGAGGCCGAGGTTCCCATGACCGGCGCTCACTTTCGAGATGAAGAAATGCACCTATGGTCGTTTAATGACGCTGGTCAGGTCAGTCGCCTGCGCCATTATACCGATACAGCCAAACATATTGATGCTGCCGGTATCACTACATTGATCGACTGATCGCCCTAGAAAGCGAACAGCCGATGGTTCCCCTTTTTATAGTCAAGGGTGTATTCTTAGGCAAGTTGTTATATAATTACCCTAGCAGTCTATTCCAACCCAATCGCTTTACTTATATAACTGTCCTTTATTAACTTCGTGATACCTAAAACGCTCATTAGTCATTGGTCAAGGGGCATTACCCCTAGCCAGTGACTAATGACCCGTTTAAACATGCGATGTTACTTGGGGGCAACATCTTATCTGAACTCGGACATCCAACTTACTGGTTATGGTTTACAACTTTCTCAAACACGCCGCCTGGGAACTGACTTTGCTTTTTAAGACGATAAGCCGGATCGGTAACCTCCTCAGTCTCGCTGGTTTCATCCTTTCTATAAATTCCGCCGCCGAACTCTTCGCCAAACGGCGTCAAACCGCGTCTCAGGGTCCGGATTTGGAAGCCCGGTTAACCGCAATTCATCAACTGGGCCATGAATTGACTCTCCTCTACGATGAAGAGGCTATCATTCATCGGGTTTTGGAGACCGCTACCCGTATCCTGTCGTTAAAGTCCATTGAATATGCCTCTATATCTGACTCAGCTCAAGAACTGATTTACCGTTACCGGCTGCTTGATGATGGCCGGTTAGAAACGCTCAACACGCACTTTGCGCTGAATACGGCGGCGGCTTGTCCGGGCGTACAGGTGGCGCTTCGTGGCCAATCCCATTACCTGGCCGATGCGTCGGCTGCCGGCGAGCCGCAAGAGATGATCAAAAGCGAACCGGTCCGGGCGGAGTTTTGTGTGCCCCTAAAAATTCGCGAACAGGTGACAGGTATCCTGCATGCGAAACACATTCGCTCACACAGCTTTACTCCGGCTGATCAGCGTGTCCTCCAAACCCTGGCAATGCAAGCCGCTGTAGCCCTGGAGAATGCCCGGTTGTATTTGGAAACCCAGCAGCGCGCTAAAGAATTGGCGGCGCTTAATCGGGCCACGCGAGTCGTGGCGTCAACGCTCGATTTGGCCACCGTTCTAGAAAAAACTATCGTTGAAGTGAGAACCATGCTCAATGTGGAGGGGACAGCTATTTTATTATACGATGCCCAACGCCAAGATTTGGTTTTTGCCATCACCGACGGGCCGTATCCTGATACGCTAGCCGGCATCCGTCTGCCGTTATCCCAGGGGGTAGCCGGCTGGGTGGCCCGATCTCAGCAGCCGGCCATCGTCAATGATGTCCGGCGCGATCCCCGTTTTTATAACGGCATTGATGCCATGACCGATCTCAGCACTGAATCGATTCTGGCGGCCCCTATTCTTTTCCAAGATAAATTGGTGGGTGTTTTTGAGGTGATCAACAAATTTGAAGCGGGGTTTACTCAGCACGATCTGGCGCTATTGGAATCATTATCACGTTCGGTGGCGATCGCCATTGAAAATGCGCGGCTGTATCAGGCTGAACGAGAGCAGTTTCATCGCTTACAGCGGTCGCAGGCTCAACTGATCCAGATCGAAAAAATGGCAGCTTTGGGGCGCTTGGTCGGCTCCATTGCTCACGAAATCAACAATCCCATCCAGGCCATTCAAAATTGTATGGTGCTGCTTCAGGAAGAAGCGGGCGGAAAACAACGTCCGGACAAGATAACCCTATTCACTAATATCGCATCGGATGAACTTAGACGCATCGCCGGTATTGTCCGCCGTATGCTTGAGTTCTACGAATATCACGAGACGCAGCCTGGCGTTGATAATCCGGCCTCGATTGATGATTTTTTTCATATAGCTCCGGAAGAAATTCAAGTTATCGATTTACATGAACTGCTCGATAGCGTCTTACAACTGACCCAAAAGCAGCTGCAAAAGCAGCATATCACGGTTAAGCGGGAGTGGCTGACAAAGCCGCTGCTATATGAAGGCAGCCCAGACCGCCTTAAACAGGTTTTTCTTAACCTCATGCTTAATGCCATCGATGCGATGCACGATCGACTCCGGCTGCTGACGGTGACCACCATGATCGAATCTGCGACAGACAAAGAGTCACCTCAGCCGGTTATTACCATTAGCTTCGCCGACACCGGTAGTGGGATAGCAGAACAAGTACTGCCCCGTATTTTTGAACCGATGTTTACAACCAAGCCGCATGGTTCAGGGTTTGGGTTATTTGTTTGTTATAAAATTATCGAAGCTCATGGTGGGCAAATTACGGTCAACAGCCGGTTAAGCGTGGGGACCACCTTTACTATTTTGCTCCCTTTAACAAATAGCAACGATGTTCGTGTTAGCCATCCCCCCAGGACCGACCCATGAATTCTGCCAAAATCTTAGTTGTTGATGATGAATTAGCCATTCGCCTAACATTAGTTGAAATGTTAATGAATGACGGTTACGAAGTAGTCGCCGCCAAAGACGGACAAGCGGCTTTGGAGATAATCAGCCAAGAAGTTTTCGACCTGGCCTTACTTGATATTAATTTGGGCGACATGACCGGCACTGAAGTGCTGTCTGCCATGCGCGCGCAGTCGCTGGATACAGTGGCGATTATCCTCACAGCTCATGCCTCACTGAAT
Organism: Anaerolineae bacterium; assembly: GCA_020433785.1. Next base: position 1,149 of record JAGRCC010000782.1, on the reverse strand, counting down.
ACCGCCATCGATGCGTTGCGACACGGAGCCTACGACTATTTGTTTAAACCTTGTCAAGCTGATGAACTGCGACATGTCATTAAAAGAGGATTACTCAAGCATCAACTTAACCTCCGCCAACGTAATTTGCTGCATCAGGTCGAGCAAAATCTATCGAGTACGCTCACCGAAATTAGAGCCACTATCGCCGATCGCTCTACCCCAGACTCATCGGCTGGAGTTGATTCATCGAAAACGGCTCCGGCTGAGTCAAAACCACAGCGTGTTAAGACAGAAAACACCTTACAAAAAGGTAGCTTAACCATCAATTTCGATCGGCATTCTATTGCACTTGACGATCGACCTTTAGAGCTTAGCCCTATCGAATTCGATATGGTCGTCTACATGGTAACTCAATCACCGCGGGTCATCTCTTCTCAAGAGTTGGTCGCGGCGGTTCAAGGTTATGAAGCGGCGCCGTCAGAAGCCAGTGGTCTCATTAGAACGCATATTTATCATATTCGTCAAAAGATAAAGCAAGCGACCGGACAACCTGATCTCATCCGAACCATACGGAATGTCGGCTATCAGATCGAATAAAATACTCGGTCTATAATAATAGATAGCCGCCGCTTGGTCAGTGAGCCAGTGAGGGCTATATCGAAGAGACAGCTGTTGTCCGTGATTTATTACTTCCACAAAGCCTCTACATAGTTTCTACAATCAAATCGTCTTATCTGTGCTACACTAAAAAGTAAGAACTTGTTTTGCTGCTCAAGTGCTGCTAAAAATTGGAATTCCAATTGGAGATTAGGGAAGTATTATTTTATTTTATCCTGAATTTCTTATTCCTAACTATTTCCCCTTTTTGGAAGTAACAGTTAACTTGAGTAAAAATACTTCGACAATAAGGAAAAAATGATGAACCAGAATCCGCAAATGAATCATGTTTTAATTATTGATGACGATCCCGACATCACCTACATAGTCTCAACGGGCTTAAATAAATTTGCCAGTCATAGTGTAATTGACATTGCCCACAGCGGGCAGGATGCCATTGCCAAGCTCCAAGAAAAGTCTTACAACTTAGTTATCACCGACTACCACATGCCGGATATGACGGGATTTGATGTGGCTCAGAGCGTACGTCAACTCTCTCCTCAAACACAA
>JAGRCC010000781.1 GCA_020433785.1 Anaerolineae bacterium | reverse complement strand
GTGACCTCGATGTAATCGATATTGAGGGCGCCCTCATCATCCGTTGTGTAGGCATCAAAAGAGATGTTGTTGATGCCGGCCGTCAGGAAAACATTGACATCGTGATCGGCCCAGGTATTCCAGTCAGTGGTTGAGGGGAAAGACAGATCGGTCAAGGTCTCGCCGTTCAAAACCATTCTGGTTGTCCGGGTGGCCGGCGAGCTACCGTAGGGACCGGCTGCATAGCGGAGGCGAACATTGTAAAAATTGTTGGTCGGTACGACAACGGAGAATCTGGTGCTGGCGTTATCAACGCTGCCGTAACCCTCGACAAAATAGGTGCCGGAATAGCTGGTATTACCACCATAGGTGACAGCGGCATTACCCGAGATATACGCGTATTCGGCTTCGTAACGGTTAGCGTTATTGGCCGAGGTCAAGTCCGTGTTAGGTGTAACGATGATGTAATAGGCTGACGAACTGTTCAGACCGGTGAGCGGTATCGTGATTTGACCGCCCGTGATCGAGTAGTCGCTCTCTTGCTTGAATACAGGCCCAGTAGATGGAAGCAGACCGTTGAGACCGGTTTTGCCGGTCTCCCAGACGACCGCATGCACACTGCTGCCAAAATAGGGGGCTGAACCAAATCCTTGGACCACAACATTGACATCGTCACTTGTGCCACCGAGCAAAATCCGGGCCTGCTTCTTGGAGCTATCCAAAGAGGCCACACCTTGCAGCCCTTCTGCATTGAGATTGGGTGGCGTGACCAAGACGGTGTTCCCGGTCATCTCGCCATACCATTTGTACAGCCACCACGCACCAGTAACCTGATTGTAGTTGTCGGGTGTAACCAAGTTGTTCAAAGAGCCATCATCCGTCCAGTAGGCCAGGCTGCCATCGACCTTGCTGTTTTCAAAGCGCGTCATCCACTGCACCAAGTGGCCGGGTATGGCGAGGTCGCCCGAAATTCTAGCATATTCATTGATGCTAATCTCACGCGGCGATATACCCAGATCACTTTCGTGCGCTCGATAATCGTTATAGTGGTTGTACCAATCCGTGAGGGTATCATCGCCAAGTTCGTGCCAGGTAGTAACATCTGGCAAGGCATTATTGTCCCGAGTCCATTGGAGGAAATCGTAGTAAAAGGTACTGTCGTAGTGGGCAAAATTCGGGCCTGCGATCCGGGCCGTGGGATGCTTCGACTTGATAATGTCGTAGATCTCCTTCCAATTGTCAAACAGCTTTTGCTTGGTCGCGGGGTCGAAATAATATTGCCAGTACCAGATCTGATCCGGCTCATTGAGGATCACGTAGGTAAAGAAATCCGGATCGGGACTGGCGAGCACATCGTCGACAATATCATTTACTTTATTGCCATAGTCCTCGATATAATAATCCTTATTACTCGGATCGTTCGGATCCTCTACTTGTTGATAGGGCCAGTCCGAGTACATATCCTGCATGTAAATTTGGATTTCCCGGCCGCCGGCCGCTTTGTAATACGGCATGACGTTGACGGCATCCCCATTCGGATGCTGTGCGCCGCCCTCCGGCTTTTGTGCGGCCACCTGCGGGTTGAGCGGCGTAATCGTATTGGCACTGGGAATGCCATCTTTGCTCAACCCATACAGGAAGCCCGATGCGCCGTAATAGAGCGCGCCTTTATCGGTCGCCAGATCGACAGTTAACTGCACCGTGGCGGCTTGGGCGGAGCCAGAAAGGCTAATAACAAGGCCAAAGAGTATGGCTAATAGAGGCACGAAAATAGAGTATCGTCGGTGATATTTCATAGGTACCTTTCCTGAATCTGTTATGTTTCATGGTTATCTTTCTTGAATACGTTAAATTGTTAAACGGTAAGAGGCTGTAACAGAACCTAAACCGCTTGAAAAAGCGTTGTTGCCAGGAGGATATCGGCATCTCCCAACGCATTTAAATTGGCTTGATTTGTGGGATTCAATTTCGCACCAGCGATGTCTGCTGTCCGGTACAAATTGTCCGGTCTGGCCAGTCGATCCTGGCTACTTTATCTTTGATACTGTCTTAGCTTATAAGCGACTCCTTTGTGGCTATTCATTAATATAGAAGGAAGGTGGTAGTTGACCTCAAAGATGTTTAAGGCCGCTCAAGAAGTATAAAAGTGTGAGACACACTTGTCTTGGATAAAAGTATTCTCCGCTTGGATAAAAGTAGGCGCTTGATACGTTTCAATCGGGATATCACTTCTTTGGAAATAGTGGGTCAGTTGGTTAGTTGGATGGTTGGTTGTCATCCAACTATCAAACCATCCAACTATCAAACCATCCAACTGATATTTTCATTCTCGTTGTCGTCTCAATAGAGACTGTCTGACTCCCTTGAAAATCGCCCTCAGCCCGCCGGCTCCGTCGAGACCGACTGGCGGCTGGCGATGGTGTTCATGAGCGACTCGAACGAGTCGGCAAAGGCTTTGACGCCCTCTTCTTCCAATGCCTGGGTTACCTCGGCCATCGAAATGCCCAGCGCCTCCAACTCAGCAAAAACGTGGTCAGCTCCGTCCAGGTCTGACTCGATTGTAAGTTCGGCACAGCCGTGGTCGCGGAAGGCATCCAGCGTGGCCGGCGGCATGGTGTTGACCGTTTGGGGACCGATCAGTTCGTCCACGTAGAGCGTATCAGGATAAGCCGGGTTTTTCGTGCCGGTCGAGGCCCACAGCGGCCGCTGCACCCAGGCGCCGTGTTCCTTCAACCGAGTAAAGCGATCGTTGCCAAACACCGCTTTGAACGCTTGATAGGCCAGCCGGGCATTGGCGATGGCCGCTTGACCCAGCAAAGCCGAAGCCCGTTCGGAATCGAGCGCCTGCAACCGCTTATCTATTTTGACATCGATGCGGGAGACAAAGAAGGACGCCACCGAAGCGATGCGGTTGACCGGCAGCCCCTGCACGGCCCGATCGACCAGGCCGGCCAGGTAGGCGTCCATCACCGCTTCGTACCGCTCGATGGAGAAGATGAGGGTAACGTTGACATTCAACCCGGCCGCAATCGCCTGGCGGATGGCTGGCAGCCCGGCGGCGGTAGCCGGAATCTTGATCATCAGGTTGGGTCGATCGACCCAGGCCCACAGCCGTTTGGCCTCAGACAGGGTCGCATCCGTATCATAGGCCAGGGTGGGGTTGACTTCTAAGCTGACGTAGCCGTCGCCGCCGTTGGTGTCGTCATACAGCGGCCCCAGCAGGTCGGCCGCGGCGCGGATGTCTTCGACGGCCAACGCCTCGAAAATCTCGAGCGTCGTTTTGCCGGCCTGGGCCAAAGGCAGCAGGTCGGCGTCATAATCATTGGAATTGGCGATGGCGTTGTTGAAAATGGTGGGGTTTGAGGTTAAGCCCTGGATATCGCCCCGCTCGACCATGGCGACCAACTCGCCGTTCATCAGCAGCCGCCGCTCGATATTATCGTACCAGATAGATTGACCTAAACCGACCAATTGTTTGATGGGTGTGCTCATCATTATTCCTCCGATTCCTTTTTTTTAGGCAATATAAAATAGTTGACCGTGGCCTTACGGCGTGCCACTTGAACCGGACTGCACCAAGGCCTTGGCCGTGGCGACTATGCGTTCCGGAGTAAAGCCGAACTTTTCTTGCAGCGCCTGAAGGGGGGCCGACGCGCCAAAGGTGTTCATACCGATGATCGCCCCTCTGAGGCCCACGTAGCGCGTCCAGCCCAGGGTTGAGCCCTGTTCGACCGCCACGCGCGCGATGACTGTGGGCGGGATGACGCTGTCCTTGTAAGCCTGATCTTGGTGCTCGAACAGTTCCCAGGAGGGCACGCTGATGACCCGGGCTTTGATGCCCTCACTTTTTAGCTGCTCGTAGGCCGCGATACAGAGCTGCACCTCACTGCCGGTGGCTAACAGCAACACCTCCGGCTGACCGTCGTCGGCATCGGCCAGGACGTAGGCGCCTCTAGCCACGCCCGCTGCGGGTGCGTAGATTGCGCGATCCAGCGTCGGCAGTGCCTGCCGGCTCAGAATCAGGGCAGCCGGTTCGTGGTGAAGCTGCATAATCACCCGCCAGGCTTCAACCACTTCATTGGCGTCGGCCGGACGCAGCACAATCAAGCCGGGGATGGCTCGCAGCGAGGCCACCTGTTCGACCGGTTGGTGGGTTGGTCCGTCTTCACCCACCCCGATGGAGTCGTGTGTGAAGATGTGGATGGTCGGGATTTCCATCAAGGCGCTGAGCCGGATGGCCGGCCGGGCATAGTCGCTGAAGATCAGGAAGCCTGAACCATAGGGTCGAACCTTGCAGTGTGATAGCCCGTTCAGGATGGAGCCCATCGTGTGCTCGCGCACTCCGAAGTGGAGGTTGCGCCCGCCGTAGGTTGCGGCAGTCAGGTCACCGGCTCCATCGAAGGTCAGCCGGGTCTTGGTCGAGGGCGCCAGGTCGGCGGCCCCACCGATGAGCCAAGGGACGTTCTTGGCAATCGCATTGAGGACCCGACCCGAACTATCTCGGCTGGCCAAGCCTTTCGCATCGGGAGCAAAGGAGGGCAGGTCCTTGTCCCAATCGGTCGGCAACTGGCGATGCTGCATCCGGTACAGCTGCTCGGCCAACTCCGGATGCTGCTGTTGGTACGCCTCAAATTGGGCGAACCAGGCCTGGCGTAGTTCGGCACCTCTGGCCCCGATACCGGCCGCAAAGTGTGCCCGCACGCCGTCGGGCACCAGGAACTTGGCCTCCTCCGGCCAGCCGTAGGCTCGCTTGGTCAGCCGAATCTCTTCCTCGCCCAGCGGTTCGCCGTGGGCGGCGCTGGTGCCTTCTTTGGTCGGCGCGCCGTAGCCAATATGGCTGTCGACGATGATCAGGGTCGGACCGGTTGACGTGTTCTTGAAGCGCTGGAAGGCTCGGCCCAGCATAGCCAGGTCGTTGGCATCGCCGACACGGGTGACGTTCCAACCATAGGCCATAAACCGGGTGGCCACATCATCGCTGAAGGCCCAGTCGGTGCCTCCCTCGATGGTGATGCGGTTGTTGTCGTAGACCCAGCACAGGTTGGACAGCTTGAGGTGACCGGCCAGCGAGGCCGCCTCGCTGGCCACGCCTTCCATCATATCGCCGTCGCCACACAGGGCGTAGACGTTGTAGGTGAACAGTTCGAAATCAGGCCGGTTGAAGTGGGCGGCCATCCAGCGTCCGGCCATGGCCATACCAACGCTGACGGCCACCCCTTGACCGAGCGGACCGGTGGTGGTCTCGACCCCGGAGGTCCAGCGGTATTCCGGGTGACCGGGGCATTTGCTGTCGAGCTGGCGGAAACGCTTGATGTCATCGAGCGTCACCGACGGTTCGCCCAGGACCTCGTACTTGGGGTTGACGGCCTGGACGCCGGTCAGGTGCAGCATGGCATAAAGCAGCATCGAGGCGTGGCCGATGGACAGCACAAAGCGGTCCCGATTGGGCCAGATGGGGTCAGCCGGGTCGAAAGCCAGGAAGTTTTGCCACAAGCTGTAGGTGACCGGAGCCATGCCCATCGGCGTGCCGGGATGACCGGAGTTGGCGGCCTGCACCGCGTCCATAGCCAGTGTACGAATAGTGTTGATACAAAGTTGATCTATATTTGTCTGTTGTGTCATCAGATTCTCCTCAACGGGCAATGCCCAAGTCCGGCCGGTTATGCAAAACCATTGGCCAGGTGATGGTAAACATCATTCCACTTTAGCTCTTTTTTGATGTCGGCCAGGGTAACGTTTTCGTCGATGAGCAGGTATTCGATGCCGGCCATGGTGGCGAAATCTTCCATATGTTCGGCGGTCAGCGACAGACTGAAGCCGGTGTGGTGTGCCCCACCGGCCAGAATCCAGGCCGCCACCCCATCCTTGAAGTTGGGCTGCGGCACCCACAGAGCGCGGGCGACCGGCAGCTTGGGCAGCGGTTCATCGGTAGGAACCGCGTCGACGGCATTCACAATCAGGCGGTAGCGACTGCCCAGGTCGATGATGGAGGCGTTGATGGCCGGGCCGGTTTGCGAATCGAAGACCAGCCGCACCGGGTCTTCCTTGCCGCCAATACCCAGCGGGTGAATTTCCAGGGACGGTTTGCTGACAGCGATGGAGGGGCAAACTTCCAGCATATGCGCCCCCAACACTTTGTTGCCGTTGGGGCTGAAATGATAGGTATAGTCTTCCATGAAGGAGGTACCGCCTGCCAGCCCGGCGCTCATAACTTTCATGGCCCGCACGAGGGTGGCCGTTTTCCAGTCGCCCTCGCCGCCAAACCCATAACCGTCGGCCATCAGGCGCTGCGAGGCAACGCCGGGCAGCTGCTTGAGACCGTGCAAATCCTCGAAGGTGTCGGTGTAGCCCTTAAAGCCACCTTCTTCAAGGAAAGCGCGTATGCCCAGCTCAATGCGAGCCGCATCGCGCAGGGATTGGTGGCGGGCACCATCCGCTTGCAGTTCAGGGACAACGGTGTAGCTGTCTTCGTAGACGCCGATGAGGTCGGTAACAGCCGCCTCCGACACCGCGTTGACATACGCCACCAGATCGCCCACCCCGTAACCATTGACCGAATAGCCGAACTGCCTTTGGGCCGAGACCTTGTTGCCTTCCGTCACGGCCACTTCGCGCATGTTGTCGCCGAAACGGGCAAACTTGGCTCCTTGAGCATCATGCCAGGCGGTGGCGGCCCGCTGCCACACGCCCAACCGGGCCAACGCTTCTTCATCCTGCCAATGGCCAACAACAACCTTACGCCCTGCCCGCAGTCTGGCCCCCATGTAACCAAACTCACGCCCACCGTGGGCCGTCTGGTTCAGGTTCATAAAATCCATATCAATGGTTGACCAGGGAATTTCGGCATTGAACTGGGTATGGAACTGCACGAAGGGTTTTTGCAGCGCTTGCAGCCCGGCAATCCACATTTTGGCCGGCGAGAAGGTGTGCATCCAGCACATCAGGCCAATGCAGTTGGACGTGGCATTAGCCGCCTGGCAGACGTTGTAAACTTCTTCCGGCGTCTTCACCGTCGGTTGCAGGACGACTTTAACCGGCAATTGACCGGAGTTATTCAGCGATTCGGTGATGACGCCGCTGTTGGCGGCCACCTGAGCCAGCGTTTCCGGTCCGTACAAATGTTGGCTGCCAACCACAAACCATACTTCCAGGGGATTAAAAATTGATGCGTTCATTCTGTTCCTTTCCGGTTAAAACGGACGGCTCTTACTGCCCGTAATAGGCATTGGCGCCGTGTTTGCGGAGATAATGTTTGTCCAATAATTCCTGCTGCATGGGTTGGATGTTTGGCTCCAACATTAGCACGTGGAAGTTCATAAAAGCGACTTCCTCCAGGACTACAGCGTTGTGAACGGCGTTCATGGCATCCGTACCCCAGGCAAAGGGGCCATGACTGTGCACGACGACAGCCGGGACGGCATTGGGGTCTTTGTCTTTGAAGGTCTCGATGATGACCGTGCCCGTGTCCTTTTCGTATTCGCCTTCAATCTCGGCTGGGGTCATTTTGCGCGTGCAGGGAATCTCGCCGTAGAAGTAATCACCGTGGGTTGTGCCCAGCGCCATAATGCCCCGACCGGCCTGGGCAAAGGTGGTTGCCCAACGACTGTGGGTGTGAACGATACCGCCGATGTCGGGAAAGGCTTGATAGAGTTCGAGATGCGTCGGCGTATCGGAAGACGGTTTTAAGCGCCCCTCGACGATCTTACCCGTTTCCAGTTCAACAACGACCATGTCATCGGCTTGCATGTTGTCATATTCCACGCCTGAAGGTTTGATGACGATCAACCCTTCTTTTCTGTCGATACCCGACACATTGCCCCAGGTGAAGGTCACCAGACCGTGTTGGGGCAGCAACAGGTTGGCCTGACAGACCTGGGCTTTCAATTTCTTTAGCATCGCCTTATCCTTTCAATGTCTCGACCGCTGTTTTTTCAATATCCAATCCGGCTTTGTAGCGTTCCATAAAGGCCACGAAGCCAGCAACAACATCCGGACAGCCACGTTGAGGCGGCAGCAAAAACTAGTCCGGCCAGGGCCGCCAGAACTCCTAAATTGATAAAGGTGTAAAGGTTAAGCGCTCTGTAAAAAGTGTAATTAAAACGGAGGGGATTTACTGCGGGTCACGTCTCTTACTCCTTTGTAAAATACGGATTTAATTTGGTCAACACGTAATTCAGGACTTACGCAGTTCTAAAGGTGACAGTCACTTGGACACCCCTAAATCGATCTGTTTGGGCTAATCCAAGGCCGATTTGCTACCAGTAAGTGACTGTCACCTGACTTTTGCGTAAGTCCTGTAATTTTAGAATGGTCATAACCAGGTCATTTGAGCGGTTGGTTGTGGGGCAGGTTTAACTCCTGCTGGCCTAAGTCGTGGACTCCGTTTCCATTGAGTCCTCAAACCGCTCCTGCTGTTTAAGCCAGGCTTCTATGGCCTGGTTCATGCCGGCTAAGCTGGTAAACCGCCGCCAAAGTGTATTCGTCATACCCACCAACTCGCCTTGCAAAAGCCGCCCTCTGTGATCGAGGGTCAGGCGCAAGACCAGGAAGCAGTAGTGGCGCTGCTTTAAGGAATTTTCGTTTGCTGAGTTCGACATAGGCTGACCTGGTATTTTATAGAAACTTCATGGGCTATTATAGTCCATACCGCTTAGTTTAGATTTAGATAACACTTGCATTGGTCTTAAATTGTTCTTAAGTTTTACTTAAATAGGGCTTACGCAGTTCTAAAGGTGACAGTCACTTGGACGCCCTAAATCGACCTGTTTGGGCTAATCCAAGGCCGATTTGCTACCAGTAAGTGACTGTCACCTGATTTTTGCGTAAGTCCTGTTAAATTTGGTCAGGCTGAACTCGAATCTGTTCAAACAAAACCACGGTAGCCGGCTCCGGCGTGACATCAAGATGGTCGCGCAGAAGGTCCAGACAGACCTGATAGTGGTGTAGCGCCGCCGCCCGTTCGCCGCGCCGCACAAGGCAGCGCATAACCAGACGATGGGCATCCTCGCGACAAGGGTCTTGCCCCAGCAACTGCCAAACATACTGCAAAGCGGTGGTGTAGTCGTTGGCCTGATAGTAATGATCGGCTACTTGGCCCAATACCCGCAAGTAGCTTACGCGCAGGCGCTCGCGCTCCACGATGATCTGCGCGTCCGCTGACAGCGCGGACATGTAGAGGTCGTCGCGATAGAGGTCAATCGCGTGACGGTAGGATATCAGAGCAGCGGCCGGGTTGCCCACTTGATCGTGCCGGTCGCCGGTTGCCACCAGTTCATCGAAGTCGGCCACATCAACGCCCATGCCTGCGGTGATATTAAGTTGGTAATAACCTTCCTGGTGCAACACCGGTGCGGCCCCTTGGAGCGCCGGACCAAGGTTCTTATTAATATTGTGTATCAGATTGTGGAGCGAATTGATGCCGAGGCTGAAATCGGTGTCGGGCCAAAGCGTCTGGACAAGCTGCTCACGCGAAACACGCCGCCCATGCTGGAGTCCGAGGTAGGTCAGAAGGGCTTCGCTCTTTCCACCGGCCCGGATCGGCATTAACTGCCCCGCCTGCATCAGGCGAAAATTACCTAACAAGCAAATCATAATTGGCTTGGTCGCCGCGTTGCTGTCCCAACCGGACAGATCTGTTTGATAGTCTTCATTCATATTTCCCATCCGATTGGGTACTACCAACATCGGCCCGTTAGCGTAGGCTAAAACGCTTTATTTTTACCGATATCGTTGTGAGATTTTTCACAGTATAAAACAAAAAGGCGCACCTGTCTTGAATAAAAGTATGCATCGCTTGGATAAAAGTATTCTGTTTTCGTTGTTGGGAGAATTAATTTCTCTGTTCGCGATAAGAGCGGGGAGATTGAGCCGTGTATTTTTTGAAAACGCGGCTAAAGTAAGCGGAGTCGTCAAATCCGACTTGCGTGGCAATCGAGGTGATGGTATCGGTTGTATTGTCAAGCAATTCTTTTGCTTTTTGTATCCGTAAACGGTTCAGGTAATCCCAAGCCGACAATCGCACTTCCTCGTGAAAGATTTTGCTCAGGTAGTTCGAGCTGACTCCTACCGCTTCGGCAATGTCTTCGCGGGTTATGGACAAAGCATAGTTCTGATGAAGATAAGCGATGGTCGCCTTAACCAGAATACTTGTCGGCTGAGACAACGTTTCGCCCGGTTGGAGTATCTCCGTTAGCAGCGCTGCCGCCTCCTCATTGGTGAGCAAGCCCTTGCTTTGGAACGTCACATTAGCGTAGTCCAGGCGATTGATATCATCCATCGAGAGCAGCTTCCCGCTCATGACCAGGACAGGGACGTGGCGGGTTTCGGGATTGGAGCGCATTTTTTCCAAAACCCGAAAGCCATCAACCTCAGGCATCATGA
>JAGRCC010000780.1 GCA_020433785.1 Anaerolineae bacterium | reverse complement strand
CCCTGCGGCTTCTACACCGATCCCGAAAAAGAGTGCACCTGCTCCGTCTCGATGGTCAAGAGCTACCAGAAAAAAATATCCGGCCCGTTGATGGACCGGATCGATATTCACGTCGAAGTCCCCCGCGTCCCCTTCGAGAAACTTAGCAGCCAACGCACCGGCGAACCGAGCGCCGCCGTCCGGGACCGAGTCGAGGCCGCCCGCGCCGTGCAGCGCGATCGCTTCAAAGACATGCCCCTCCAAACCAACGCCGATATGGGCCCTGCCGAAATCCGTCAATTTTGCCCGCTGGATGAGACCAGCACCAACCTACTCAAAGCGGCCATGCAGCAGATGCAGTTGAGCGCGCGGGCCTATCATCGCATCCTCAAACTGGCCCGCACCATCGCCGATTTGGCGGGAGTGGAGCAGATTCAGACCGCGCACATCGCCGAGGCGATTCAGTATCGGCCTCGGCGGCAGGTTTAGGCGACCAAAGTGACCAACGCGATTGAACCCTATGCTCGGCTGGTTCGCTGACCAACCCGGTCAACTTCATCTTGATCAGCTCAATGATCCCCTACGTCTGCCGTTTCTACACCGATCACAAAAGAGAGGATGCCTGCTCCACCTTGACGGCCACGAGCTACTCATAAAAAGAATCCGGCCCATAGATGGACGGACCGACCGGATTGATACCCTTCGAGTGTCAAAGTCCTCGCGCACCTTTCGAGAAGCTCAGCAACCAGCGCATCGACAAACCGAACGTGGTCGCATGGAACTGGGTCAAGGCTGCCCGTCCTGTTTCTATCGTCTCATACCGCGACCGCTGAATCCTTCCCCAATATAGGAAAAGGTGCTTCCGTCTTGGTTGGTGTAGACATGGAACTCTATAAAACTATCTCCAACCGGAGCAACATTGACCCCCGTACAATTGGGGTCAAGAGAATAGGTGGAGGTAAAGGCTTCCCGTGAGGCAATCGGTTCACCATCTACGCTAGCTGAAAAAACACCCGAAATATTTCCCTCGCCATCAAAAAACTGATTACCGGCTTCGACATAAGTGCGCACGACGTCCCCGTCTTTGATAACGCCTCTGGCTTCAAACGAATAGAGACCGTATAACGTTTTGAGGGTACACCCAGCTTCGCCCATACTCTGGGCATCAACATCTTCCGAATTCAATGTACCCATGATCAGTAGCGTGAACGCAACGAGCAAGGCCAAACTGCCCATAATTATTGCGAACCGATACAACAACGGACTGATTGTTATATATTTTTTATCCATTCTTTGTTCTCCTTGCTTATTCTGGTGATCAACCAATTCAACATCAAACTTGCTGCTATAATTTGTGAATATTTGTCAATATCGTCGCCTCCTCCTGAGCTAAAGATCAAATAAAGAGGGAGTTTACCATCATGCTTCAATAAATCCCTCAGTTCTTCTTATTTCCAAGTGACTGCCAGTCGAGAATACGCACCTGCAACTCGGTATTTGTTAATCTCGTCTGATTACCACCAACCGTATCCATCACGTAAATCTCCCAGTTGCCACCATCTCGATTGGTCTTAAAGGCAATCTTCTGCCCGTCGGCTGACCAAACTGGAATGCTGTCGGATGAGTCGTTGTTTGTCAGCCTTGTTTGATTACTGCCATCCGCGTTCATCACATAAATTTCCCAGTTGCCATCCCGATCGGTTGTGAAGGCAATTTTCTCGCCATTAGGCGACCAGTAGGGCGCAAAGAAGCCATCATCCGCCGGGTGGTTGGTCAGGTTTGTTTCGTTGTTGCCGTCCGCATCCATCACGTAGATCTCACGATTGCCGTCCCGATTGGTACCGAAAGCAATCTTTTGGCCATCAGGTGACCAGGTTGGACCATAATCCTCTTGCCCATTGTCGTCGGTTAGCCTCATTTTATTGCTGCCGTCTGCATCCATCACGTAGATTTCCAGGCAGTTATACTCCTCAGCGTCAAAATCAAAATCTCCGTTTGGACAACTGCTCACAGCAAACTTCTGCCCATCGGGCGACCAGGCTGGAACAACTTCGTCAATCGTTGGAGTATTCGTCAGGTTCTTCTGGTTTTTGCCATTGGCGTCCATTACATAGATATCATAATTTCCAGCCTGGGATCTTCGACTGAAGGCAATCTTTTTGCCATCAGTCGACCAGGCCGGGTAAAAATCGAATTCTGAATTGTAGGTTAACCGCTTCAGATTCTTGCCGCTGGCATTCTCAGTTATCACATAGAGTTCAAAGGTATCGAGATCCCAACTACCGGACGTGTCTATAGTCACAACAAACTTGCCGTTCTGCCCCGGAAAGGCTGCTGCATAGCCGGTAGGAGAGGGCGGGATTAGGGAGGTTAAGAAGAGGATGAGCGTTAGCGTCGCCAGGATGGCTGCCCTATTCAATGCTTGATTGCGGCCACCGATAGTGGCCTGACTCATTTCAATCTTATTAGAATTTATGCCGTCTGTCCGAACTATTCCTGTACTCATTTTGCCTCCTTGTTATTGTTTGCATATTTTGGGTTATCAAGCCAGTAAAAGAGAACATCTGCTGGCCGGATGCAGCTTGACTCAAAAATCACTTGCTTATTCCCGCTTATTCCTCCATTTTACTACCCCCCCGTGACATAACCGTTATATTAGCGTTACATGCCTTAAATTGAGTTGGTCATTTGACGGAATTGGCTTATAATGAGTTACTGATGAGTAGGAGTTCATCCAATGCCGATGCTGGAGATTTCCTTACTCGGCCCCTTGCAGGTTCACCTGGCCGGGGAGGTGGTCAGTCATTTCAATACCGCCAAAGTCCAGGCGCTGTTGGCGTATTTGGCTGTAGAAAGTCACCACCCACAGCCTCGTGAAGCCCTGGCCGAATTGTTTTGGCCAGAACAGTCCGAAGCAACCGCTCGTATAAATCTGCGTCAAACGCTCCACAGATTGCGCCAGATAATTCCTTCCGCTTTCTGGCGAATCACCCGGCAAACCATTCAGTTCAACTTAGACAGTGATTATGATCTCGATGTTGGCGACTTTACCGGGTTGATAACCGCCTGTCGCCGTCACCCCCATTTTGAGCTGGGCGGTTGCCAACCCTGCCTGACCCGGCTACACCAAGCCGTCCGTCTATACCGGGGCGATTTTCTGGCTGATTTCTCTGTGGCTGATAGCGCTAACTTTGAGGAATGGGCCAGACTCAAACGAGAGTGGTTGCGCCGCGAGGCGTTGCAGGTCCTGTATCAGCTGGCCGCTCACCATGAACAGCAAGGCGACTATGAGGCTGCTTACGAGTATGCCTGGCGGCAGGTGGAGTTGGATCCCCTCCGCGAAGAAGCGCACCAACAACTGATGCTTATTTTGGCCCTAAGCGGTCGCCGGAGCGAGGCCCTGGCTCAGTATGATACCTGCCGCCAGCTGTTGGCCGAGGCGTTAGAGATCGAGCCGGAGGCGGAAACGACGGTGCTGTATGAGCGTATCCGTGAGGGGAAGTTGGGCAAGGAAGCAAGGCAGCCAAGGCGCAAGGGCAACCGGTTTTCCACTATCCCTCTGCTCCGTTCTGCCCCTACTTCTCGACCTCCTACCTCTGCCACTCCCTTCGTCGCTCGTGGGCGCGAGCTTGACCAACTGGATGGATTTCTTGATCTGGCCCTGGCGGGTCAAGGACGCGTCGTTTTCGTCACCGGTGGCGCAGGTCGCGGCAAAACAACCCTTATTCAAGAATTTGCCCGGCGCGCCCAGGCCCGTTATGCGAATCTGGTAACTGCCGACGGGCATTGTAACGCGTATCTGGGAACCGGCGATCCCTATCTGCCCTTTCGGGAAATATTGAGCCTGCTCACTGGCGATGTTGATGCCACGTGGATGGCCGGCGCGATCAGCCGGGAATATGCCCATCGTCTAAGGACCTTGACTCCCCATTCGATCCAGGTATTGGTTGATAAAGGGCCTGCTCTGATTGATAGCTTTATTTCCGGTTCGGCCCTGGTCAACCGCGCCGCGACAATGGCGCAGGGGGCGGGTGACGCCGGGTGGCTGTCGCAACTAAAGGGCCTCGTGGCTCGCCACGAAACCGGTCAAGATTTAACTCATTTTGCCCAAAGTGATCTCTTTGAGCAATATAGCCAGGTGCTCCAAGTGCTGGCCCGACACAGCCCCCTGTTGTTGATGTTGGATGACCTTCAATGGGCTGACGCCGGTTCCATCAGCCTTCTGTTCCACCTGGGCATGAAGCTCAAGGGCCAGCGACTGCTGCTGGTGGGCAGCTACCGACCGTATGAAGTCGCGCTGGGTCGCCCGGCAACAGGCCCGGAGCAAAAGGAGCGACACCCTCTGGAGTCTGTGGTCAACGAATTCCAGCGTCGTTTTGGACGTAACCAGATCAATCTGAGTCGAACCGAGAGCCGACAGTTTGTCGCCGCCTTTCTGGCAACCGAGCCAAACCGATTGGGGCTGGCCTTTGAGGAAGCCCTATTTCAGCAAACAAAAGGTCACGCAATGTTCACTGCTGAGATGCTGCGCGGAATGCAGGAACGGGGGGACTTGGTTCAGGATGCGTACGGCCGCTGGGTTGAAGGGCCGGTTTTAGACTGGGAGACCCTGCCGGCGAGGGTCGAGGGCGTGATTAAGGAACGTATTGACCGGCTACCGCAACCGTTGCAAGAGACGCTCAGGGTCGCCAGTATAGAAGGTGAGGTATTTACAGCGGAGGTCGTGGCTCAGGTTCAGGCGATGGCTGCACCGTACCTGGTCAAGCAACTAAGTAGCGTCCTGGACCGGCACCATGGCCTGGTGAGCAGTCACAGCGTCCAGCGGTTGGCTCATAATGGGCAGCCTTTATCCCGCTACCGCTTCCGGCATATTTTATTTCAAAGATATGTCTACAGTAGCCTCGCTAAGGCCGAACGGGTATACCTGCATGAGGCGGTCGGGAAGACGCTGGAGCAGCTGTACGGATCGCGGACAGAAGAGGTCGCGCTCGAGTTAGCTCGGCATTTCCAGGCAGCAAAGTTGGTGAAAAAGGCGGTCGAGTATTTGTGCCAGGCCGGGGAGCGAGCCAGGCGATTATCAGCTCATCAGGAGGCAGTTACCCATTTCAACAATGGACTGGCGCTCCTCGAAACCCTACCGGACACTCCCTGGCGCTCCCAACAAGAGCTGATACTGCTTATCGCCCTGGGCAATGCGCTGGTCGTGAGCAAAGGCTTTATGGCTCCAGAAGTAGGGCAAACCTACGTTCGCGCCCGAACACTGTGCCAGCAGGCTGCCTCTTCAGATTCAGGCCGAGGGGTAGAAGAAATGACTCAATACTACACAGTTCTACTAGGGTTGCATCAACATTATCAAATGCGAGGAGAGTTTCAGACAGCCCGCGAATTGGGTGAGGAGTTTCTGGCCCTGGCCCACCAGCAGGAAAATGAGGCGGCGCTTCGAGCAGCCCACGGCGCTGTTGGCGTTACGTTATTCCATCTTGGCGAGCTGGCGACCGCCCAAGACCATCTGGAGCAGGGTTTTGCTTTCTACAACCGCCAGCAGTATCGATCCCTACCCTTCGCCTCCGGGGTAGATCCTGGCGTGGGATACATCCTATTCTATGGGGCTGTCGCTCTATGGGTGCGCGGCTATCCGGACCAGGCCCTGACCAGAAGCCATAAAGCTCTAGCGATTGCCCAGACGTTAGCCCAGCCCTTCACCCTAGGGTTAGCCTTATACAATGCGGCTTTGATTCATCAACTCAGACGGGAAAAGCAGGCGGCCCTGGAACAAGCCCAGGCCACCATTAGCCTGGCCACCGAGCACAACTTTCCTCTCTGGTTAGCCACAGCTAGGATTATCGAGGGCTGGGTTTGGACCGAGCAAGGAGAGGTGCAAGCAGGTATTAACCAGATACGCCAGAGTCTGGACGCTTTCCGAACTTCCCTGGGAGGCGCAACGGGAAGAGAACCGGGTATCTCGCAGTATCTATCAGTGCTGGCTGAAGTGTACGGTCAAGTGGGGTTATTCGAGGAAGGCCTAGGTATACTGGATGAGACGCTGACCACGGTTAACCGGGGTGGTGATCGCGTCTGGGTAGCGGAGTTGCACCGGCTAAAGGGAGAACTGCTTCTGAGGATGGAGGGCGGAAGGATGAAGGATGAAGCTAAGACTGAGGCTGAGAAATGTTTTTGGCAGGCGATTGAGGTGGCTCGGCGACAAGGGGCCAAAGCGTTGGAGCTACGGGCAACCGTGAGTTTGAGCCGCTTGTGGCAAGCCCAAGAGAAAAGGGAAGCAGCCGGCCCGATACTCGCCAAGATTTACAACTGGTTCAGTGAGGGATTTGACACGCCAGATTTGAAAGAGGCCAGGGCATTGATCGAGGGGTTGCCGTGAAAGAGTTTAAAATTGACCAATCAGATTAAACCGTATCTCATCCGAAATTGCTCGAAGATTATTACGTTGGTATCTACAGGTAATCTCAACGTAACCGGACATCATTTTACGTTGAGATCTAAGGCCAGGAACACGTCAAGCGCGCCGTCGAAGTCGCTGCGGCCGGAGCGCATAACCTGCTGATGTCCGGCCCGCCCGGCTCCGGCAAAACCCTCATTGCTCGCTCGATGCCGGGTATCCTGCCCCGCCTCGATATCGACGAGGCGCTCGACGTGACCCGCATCTACTCCGTGGCCGATCAACTTTCCCATGATGAGCCGCTCATTCGCCACCGCCCTTTTCGAGCGCCGCACCACACCGTCAGCTACGCCGGCCTCATCGGCGGCGGGCGCTGGCCCAAACCCGGCGAAATCAGCCTGGCCCATCGCGGCGTCCTCTTCCTCGACGAGCTGCCGGAGTTCGGCACCCGCATGCTGGAGATGCTGCGCCAGCCGCTAGAGGACAAAATCGTGGCCATCAGCCGCTCGGCCGGGTCGCTGACCTACCCGGCCAACTTCATCCTGATCGGCTCGATGAACCCCTGCCCCTGCGGCTTCCACACCGACCCCGACAAAGAATGCACCTGCTCCGTCTCGATGGTCAAGAGCTACCAGAAAAAAATATCCGGCCCCCTGATGGACCGGATCGATATTCACGTTGAAGTCCCCCGCGTCCCCTTCGACAAACTCAGCAGCCAGCGCACCGGCGAAACCAGCGCCGCTGTTCGGGATCGGGTCGAGGCCGCCCGCACCGTCCAGCGCGACCGCTTCAAAGACACCCCCCTCCAAACCAACGCCGATATGGGTCCCGCCGAAATCCGCCAATTCTGCCCGCTGGACGAAACCAGCACCAACCTGCTTAAAGCCGCCATGCAGCAGATGCAGTTGAGCGCGAGGGCTTATCACCGCATCCTCAAACTGGCCCGCACTATCGCCGATTTGGCCGGAGCTGAGCAAATCCAGACGGCGCATGTGGCTGAGGCGATTCAGTATCGGCCTAGGCGAGTGGCTTGAGACTGTTTTTAGACTCAAATAAAGAATTTGGTTTAGCGCTTTCCTAAGACTTCCCGCATAACCACGGCCAAGTCGCGCCGCGCACCCTCGCCGCCGCCCACGAAGGTCGAGCCATGCCTGGCCGCCAGCGTCTTGAGCTTAGATTGGGTAGAAATACGAACTCCGTACTAAATGGGTGCATACAACCCTGCGGCGTGGCCAAAGCCCAAAAAACCCGTGCTGACTCGCACAGACTGCACCATCGCTTCACCAACCAGGCGGGGTGTGGCTGACTTCTGCGTGGCGATCTGTTGTCGCAGAGCCAGGATCATCAGGCCGATCAAGGCCACTTACTCATGGCCTCTTAAGGCCCACACCCGAGTTCGCCGCTTTAAGATCACAGATGCCCATGTTTCAAGCTTATGCCCTGGCTATAATGACTCGGCTTCATCTGCGGCAAGGCCAATTTACGGCAGCCGAAGCGGCCATCGAGCGCGGGAAAATACAGTCCACCCGAGCATTCGATTTGCCGTTTGTGATCCTGGTTGAGGCCGAATTAGCCCTTAGACAGCGCGACTATGAACGGGCTCTGGCCGCGACGAACGATTTGCCGGCGCACTTCCATCAATTTGGCCTGCGAGTCTATATTCCGGAAGCGCTCTATCTGCGGGGAAAAACGCTATGGGGAATGGGGAACACCGAGGCCGCCCGTAATAGCCTGCTAGAAGCGCGCGCCGAAGCAGAGGCCATTGGTTCGCGCCGGATGCTATGGCCAATCCTGGGTACGCTCAGCCAGCTGGCAACTGACCCAACCGAAGCCGGACGTCTCCGCCAACAAGCCCAAGAATTTATCCAATCCATTGCCGACAGCATCGGTAATCCTGACCTGCGGGCCTCGTTTCTGGGGTTGGCGGATGTCCTAGAAGTCATGTCATTATAAAGCTGGAGAGGCCATAAGAAGTACAGCCGTTACCCTCTTGTCATTAGGCATGTACCGCACCGGCACTTCATATGGAACGTCCTCCCGAAATGTGGTGGGTAAAAAAACTACACGGATTTAACAGACCAGTGGGTTGTTCTCAGTAAATAGAGACTTGAAACCACAAATACGATGCCAAACACACTCATATAAGAGGTTGGAACGGGTTTACCCCCGAAGGTATTCCATAAGCTTGCAATCGACAGGCCGAGCCCATACGTGGTGATCATCGCCAGCATGGGTTGGGTAGTCCCTCTTGATGATTGACTGTAAACCGCTCCGACAGCAATCGTTAACAACATAACCCCAATTAGACGGCTGGTCAGTAAATCACCAGGCCACACCCATATCCATGACAAGGGGCCATTATCGGTCACGACTAAGGCCAACCCCCATAATCCTGTAATAAGGGCTATCCCTATCAACCAGAGACGAATCCCGCGGGATGGGGGCTCGAGATCCAAAGGCCCATCCAAAAAAATCCTCGGCTGCCGAAGAAGGTACCAAAACGTCCCAACCACCATCAGGGCAACAATGGAAAAGAAAGCATAGGTAATGGGGGCTGACCAATCGAACCGTCCCAAATGAAAGAGTGGAGCGGCGATGGCCAAAGGCGTGAGATAAACGGCGAGTAGAAGCAGAACGAGACGTAAACGCTTAAACGTTGGGCGTTCTAAGACCAGGAAGGTAATCACAACAAAAGCCCAGCCCGCCGAGGCTAACATTCTACTGGCCAAAGGCGGTAGGTCCCAAGAAAAACTGCGTACTTCGTCCATCCACCAAAACGGGCTACCGATAAAACCTCCCATCAAGGTGAGAACAACCAAAAGCAAAAGCCCTTGTTCTTCATAACTTAAAGAATTTGAATGCGGTTTGATCCAGCGCCAATAACCGATTCCCAGACCCACTATAAGTAGCATAAAACCAAAAATCTGAAGCAAGAGAGTCACGACTATTTTCCTCTATTTCCTGTTCCATTAGGACTTTCGCTTGTAACGATGAGAGATTGCAACTGTATCACTGAGGCCTTAAACGCCTATTATGACACAAAATCAATCATCCTCACGGCCTTGATCGTCATCCGGCAGCCGCCGATCGCCATCGCCCAGGCTGATCTGCATGAGCACGCAGTCCAACCAGCGGCCGTGCTTAAATCCCACACTGGGCAACGTGCCAACGTGAACAAAACCCAACGCCTGATGAAGTTTAATCGAAGCGATATTGCCGCTGTCGCCAATGACGGCCACCATCTGGCGGTAGCCGCCGGCTTCGCACGCTGCAATGAGTTGCGCCAGCAGCCGCCGGCCCACACCCCGCTGCTGATAGTGAGGGTGGATATAGACCGAATTCTCGACGGTATAGCGATAGCCGAGCCGAGGACGGTAAGCCCCGGCGTAGGCATAGCCCACCACCGCGCCGTCACTCTCGGCCACAAAGTAGGGGTAGCCTTGCGCCAGCACCTGGTTCATCCGCGCTTGAAGTTCGGCCGGGGTGGGGGGAGTCAATTCCCAAGAGGCTAAGCCGTGTTGTACGTGAAAGCTGTAGATGTCATGAATGGCCGGCACATCTAGTAGGGTAGCAGAACGAATAGTAATTTTATTTGTCAATTTGATCAGTCTCTCTCTCATAGGAGTTATGCAGTTGGGTGTAACAAACAAGGTGACAGTCACTTTTTGCCGAAAATCAATGTCCGTTTAACCCAAACAAGTTGATTTATCACGACCAGGTGACTGTCACCATTTGAACTTATATTTCTTACGAAAATTTCGCCTTCTTACGATCTTGCTTGCGTCACGGCCTATTATTGGCGACCTGAATCCGAGCATCCGTCGTTACGACCGAGGCGATGTTATCGACAACCATCCATAAAGGGCGATCATACAGCGGGACCGGATCAACAAACACGCCGCTACTATAGGCTTCTGTCTCGTTGTGGCGGATGATCATCCGTTTACCCAATATTCCCTGCACAAACACCCCACTAATTAACATGTGCTCCGTAGCCGCGATCTGCTGCCGGAGCAGATTATTACGTTCGATGTGTAGGCTGTCACAATTGCCAATGTAGATGCCGTATGCCTCACGATTGGCGGTCGCGGTGATCCGCGAGTAAACCGTATTACCCTGGATATGGACCACTGTAGACTTTAAGCGTTCGCCGGAAGGTTGGTTGCGGCGGCTCTGCCCCAGATGAATTCCTTGCAGGGCGTTAATGATCGTATTATTTAGAACTCGCACCTCCTCCGCTTCTTCGCCGCCAATCACGATGCCTTGATAGAGCGCAGGTAAGTCTGCCGTCACAAGCAACTCGAAGTAGGGCGCGAAATTCGGGATTATGGCCGGCTTTAGTAACACGTTGTCAATCGCGTCCTGAAAGTATTCCTCGGCGGTGCGCTCATCACGCACCCGTTCCGGTGAAAAAATTTCTACAAGCTGGTCGAAAAACTTCAACTGTCTCAACCGTGAGTCGATGATCGTCACGGCGTAAGAACGATCGCCCAATCTAAAGATCTGCTCATTATCAGCGGGGTTGTCCTCACCGCGCTTAAGCTCGCGCACCCCACCCCAAATTACCCGACGCACTTCAGCGCGCAGGCGCAGATTCTCGCGGAGGCCGCCCGGAAAACGCAAGGTGCTTCGGCGCTCTGTCTGGCATTGGAACAGGTTATCTTCAAAATGGACGCGTGCGCCGTTGACCACCAGCGCCCCGATCTGGTTGTGCCCCACAGAGAAACGACAATTCCGAACATCGATCAGACCGCGCAAAGTCCGTAAATCGGCCAGCTTGTTATCATTAATCATTCGCAAACAAGCGGCCGAACGGATAACATCCGCTTCACACTGCAATGAAATCGTATCCAGCGACACGGAGCCACAGTTTTCAAAGGTGAGAGCGCCAAGCAACCCGCTCGTTTCATTTTCGCCCGACCCGGCGGCGCCGGCCACCATAGCAAGATCGCGCACGATGATATCGGCACAGTTCTGGAAGGTCAACACCGTTTCTGCCTTCCGGGCCAGAATGCGGGTCCCAAATCCTGCGCCGGTTAGTTTCAAATGGCCCTTATTAGCAATGACCACCGGTTCAGCCAGCTCATAATCGCCGATGGTGAAGCAGATTTCCGCATTGCCGCCATCCGGGATCTGGGCAAATACCTCTTGCCAGGCCGGACCGGGGGCGACACTAAAGGTGCAGGTTCCGCCACCGCCTTCGCGTTGACAGAGCACCTCAATCGCCTCTTGTACGGTGCGGACATCGCCCAGATGACAGAGAGTATCATCATAGCTCACATCAGCGGCGGTGATCGCCGTCAACGGCGGAAATAAGTCACGGCAGTCTAGCAGCAGATACAACCGGCTGGCGTCGTCGGTTGTCGGATCAAAAGCAACCAGCCCCAACCGAGCATAATGGTGGACGACGCCAAAGCGGGGCTGCGCCCCGGGCGGAAAGTCGTGCTGGCCGGTGATGGCGCGGGCGGCGAACTGCCAGTAATCGCCGGGGTGGTAAACGCCGTCGGTAAATTCCACCTGTAGTCCGCTTTCCAGAGGGACGGGGGTATCGGTTGTATTCATGGCCACGCCCGTATCCCCCACACCTGTGCCTGTCTGATCCCATTTTCGCAGCTTAGGATGAAGGTCAAGGTTAACCGTCAGGCCGGTCTGGAGTTCGATACGATTCAGGGTTATGTCGGCATTTTTGACTTGCACCAAGGTTCCGGAAACACCGTCGAGTTCGTGTGAGTCGTCGGTATACTCTACCCAGTCATCGGTATGGATGCTGAGATAGTCGTCGCGCCCGACGCTGTCCACATCGAAGATGGTCCCGGAATGGCTGCCCGTAGTGTTGCTACCCACGGCCTCGATGCGGGCCACAATAGACCCATTGTCGCGTGACCATTTGAACGTGCCCCCATTGCGCCCACCCCCGGCAGGCACAGCCTGCACTTCAACCCGATAGAATTGATTCTCGCCCCGGGTGTAACCGCCACCCGGCGGCACATCACAGGGATCGGTGGCCGTTCCACCGGGTATGGTCGATACTTCCAGCGCCCCGGTCGGAGGCGCAATCAGCGCGTCCCATTCACCATAAGTTCCATCACAGCGCACGTTGAGTTGTTCGCCTACCCGAATAAGCTGGCGCCGCGTATTATTGCGCTGTCGAATTAAGTTGTCAAGAGTAACGGGATCGGTCGCGGCGGCAATCTGATCGGTGAGCTGCTCGATCTGGGCGGCCAAGCCGGTCAATGTCGCCAATGCCGCGCCGGGGACGCTCAAATCCAGGGGAAGGAGTTTGACCTGCCACACGGTCTGAAGGCGGGTGGTGGTATCCACTTCGTTTAGGGCCACCTCGCGGATCGATTCGTCGTCCTGAAACGTCAGATGACGCTTGAAGACATCGAGATAGACCAGCCCGACGCTCATACCTTCTAATGAGAACGCCGAGGGATTGGGCCAATGCGGCTGCGCGCCGTAGGTTATCGGCTGGTCATTCTCACACAGAATACCATCGACATAGTAACGTCCCTGACCAATCACCAGCTCACCCGCGCTGTTGACGGACAGCCCAAAGCCCGGATTTTCTTTGGGGGCGCCGCTGGGTCCAATGACGTCGGTTGCCTCGGTTTCGGTCCGGTAGGTAGCGATGTCTTGGGCTTCGTTCTGGTCGGCATCGGTAACGGGCCGGCCTTGCTGCCAGTAGACGTTATTGTAATGATTGGTACGTTTAAATGTTAAACGGCTAAAATCCCCTCTCATGTATCCTCCTGTCTACGGATAGTTAACTGGCGTAGAAGATACCTGCTTCCATGCCAAAACGTAAATATTCCTCCAGCCGCGTCCGCAAATCGGACTCACGCTGGGGTTGATAAAGATCATGAAACACGCCGATCTCGCTCTCATCGTCCGCGCCGCGCCGGATCGACTCCGGGCAAGCTGTACTCAGCTGACAATAACCCGGCAGCCCAAATTGGGTGGACGTGAACCGGGGTTGTTCAGAGACACACCGGTAGCGCCGGGGCGTCCGCGAGCGGGGCGGGACCACGCTAAAACGAACACAATCCTGCTGGGTCTGCTCGGAGCGCACCGGCAGCGCCGCGTCACCCACTGGCGAATAGGCCGCGAAGATGACATTTGAAGCGCGGGCGATGTGACGGGTATGGACCCGACCAATGATTGTGCTGTTATCGATCCGCAAGACACCGCCAGGCAGGGTTGCCCCGCCCCCATTACTGCCGGCACTAAAGGCGGTACGTTCCTCATCTGTCGCATCGATGATACTACGAGCCACAACCACTGTCGCACCGTTCGCGGCCTGGATGCTGCCGACAATGCAGCGATCGAGCACGACCGTAACATTATCCGGCTCAATAATCAGGCTGGGAGCCTCAGGCTGATCGGGTTCATTTTGACGCGTGCGACGAAGGCCGGGCACAAGGGTACAATGGCGCAGCGTAACAGATTGTAGATCACCGGTAATCCGCACCGCGCCGCCATTGATGACCAGCCCGTTAAGTGTGATTTGGGCTTCCGCTTGGCCATTGATGACTAAGTCGCCACTCGTCATGTCGATCAGCGGCCTGGCGCCGTTAGCTGCCCGAATTTCAACAATGCTGTTCGCGCCGGCATTCAGATTGGGTGTTGCGCCGGTCAGGGCGTAGCTGCGGCTGTCCTCGAATTGGACAACCCCGCCCCCCGAAACGGCGTCTAGCGCCGCTTGAACATCAGGCGCAGCAGCGCTAACGACCTGGAGGGCAGCCCCTTCGACAGTCGTGAATTCGGCAGCCCGTTCATATTCGCCGCCGCCAAGGGCATCACTAAAGCCGTAACGGAAGTTGACTATGACATTCCCTTCGCCGGGATCAGCCTGATCCGTGGGCAAGACGATCCGCCCCAACTGTGGATCGATCCCATACTTGGCGGCCTGGGTGTGCGCCCAGTTACCAGAGCCATCCAGGGCATCTGACAGATTACAGACAATGACATCACTTTCCGGGATGTTCGCGCCGTTCACGGCCAGGTGAACCGCGCCGTTCACGCCGTAAAGGGTGGCAGGCGGGTCGCCCGGGGCTAAATCATCCTTAAGCATGAGCCGGCTGAGGGGGAGAGGCACGTTCTCCGGCCCGGCGAACTGCGTAATCTCCGTTTCAGTTTCAGGGTTGTTATAAAGCGCGGTATCAATGCCCAGTGGGTTGAAGGTGTAGCGCCGATCATCCACGCGCCGCGCCGTTGCTCCCCGCAGTCCAAAAGAGTGGAGACGGAACAAATAGAGACCAATATTGGGGATGTTGTATTTGCCTCGGGCACTGCTGATCCGCCGCGCTTCAAAGGTATGCGCCGCCGTATCAAAGGCCGTATTCAACCGTTCGAGCGCGAGTTCATCGCGGAGATTCAGCGTGTACAGATTTTCGGGGCGGAGATGGTTCCGCACGTATTGGGTCAAGGCCATACGGGTGAAAAACTCGACGGCTACGGTGGGATAACCGGTGACCACGTGGGCCGTCTGCTCCAGAGCCGCCAGCGTACCTTTGTGGCGACGCAGCCGGAGGGTATCGGCCACTTCTGCGCGTCCCCCCGCCACGCTGCTGGCTTTGCCATGCAAGCGGCGAGCGCCGATCAGGTCGCCGATGTACGGCACCACCCATCGGGCGCATGTTTCGATAAATAAATCATCATAGGCCTGTTCGAGGCTCTCCTGCACTACGGCAATCTGTTCCGCCATAACCGCCACAAGGTCGCGCAGTGGGCTGCTCAATTCACCGTTGGGTAACTGCACCTGCATCTCCGCATCGCGGATCCGATAGACGGCGGGCAGAAGATCATATATTCGAGCAGCGAGTTGTTGGGCATCCGTTATCATGCTACACCTTCACCGTTGCAATTTGGATTGGACGCGGATCAAGGATCAGCAGTTCGGCGGCCTGAGCCGTAAAGTAGCTGGTACCGGGCAGGGGTTTGGCTGCGGGCAGAACATCCTGCAGCGATTTCGACAGGAGCGGGCTGAGCGGATCGGTCAGGAATAGATATTTTAGATCGACATAGACGACCCCGGCCACATTCTGGATGGCGGCAATCACCTCCACGGCGGTGACCGGCTGCCCAAACCGGCGGGCCGCAAAACTGAAACGCGCGCGCAAAACCGTTTGTACAGCTTGAACCACTTTTTCAGGCAGATAGGTGTTATCGACGCCAATTGTGGCTTCGATCTGGAAAAAGACCGGACGATAAGGCTTGACCTTTATCCTGACGAACGGATCACCATTCGTCTTGAGTGCGGCCACAAGGTTGCTGAACTCGGTGCTGCTCTCCTCCACCACGCCTGTCTCTCCGGCGACTGTCAGAAAAATACCGCGGGCCGAGCCGTCGGCGGTGGGTATCGCCTGGGCTTTGCTGAACCCGGCAAAAGCGCGGGCGAAATCTTCATAATCCTTTAGCGAGACCAGGCGATCTAAAGTGAGCACCGTTAGCGGTGAGTTCTGCCGTAAATCTTCGATCCGCTCCCGATCTTCCGCGCCGCTAGACGCGAGGGGATTAGTCACGCTGCGTACCCCCAAGGGCTTTATTGTGAGCAGAGTCAGTTGGTTCGCCTTCACCAGGCCCACCTGACCAATACCCACCCGGTATTTCGCCTGTACATTTTCCTGCCCGCTGGGTAGAGGCGCGTTGAACTGTACTTTACTGACGCCGTCATCTTCATGTCGAATTACATAAACCTGTTCTTCCGGCGAACGATTATAGAGGCTGGATACCTCGGTCCATAGCACATCGTTGACCCGCACTTCCAGCGAAGATTGCGCCCCGGTGGGTGTCGGCGCACTCAAATAAGTTAACGGCTTCTGTTTGAGGATAAATGTCTGGTAACGCTGCGAACTGTCGCCCCCGCCGAGGATTTCGTTTTTCGTTTCACCGTGGGTGGCCGGCGCCACATTGGCGTTGATCGTCACCGTCTCCGGCTTATAGGTGTAGCTCAGCGGGTTGGTAAACTTCAATACGGTAAACAATCGCCCCGCCTCAAGCTGCCCATTGGCCTGCACCTCGGCCAGTGTCCGCACTTCATGACCGACCACGCCGTTTAAGTCAGTTCGTGTACCCGATACAATCACTAACTGTCCCTTGCTCAGGCCGGGGTAATATTTGTCCAGCGTCACGCTATCACCCGCCACATCGGCGGTGAGCGGTACCGTGGCTAAAGGGAGTTGCTCACTCTGCCCCAGGACCGTGGTCTCACGCATTTTATAGTTGGAGAAATGGGTATTTGTAGTTAGCGTCAGACGAGTCACCTTCACTGATAGCGTGTAATCGTTGCGGGTAAGCGCCTGGTTTTGCGAGACCCGGTACGCTTGGGCGGCTTGGGCAGGACTCTCCAGGACGATCCAACTATCCTTCGTCATGGCCGGGTAAGTGTTGTCGAGATCAACGGTATGAGTTCCCGGCGCGTCTGCCAGGCTAAGATTGTCCCAATTATTCGGATACTGCCACTTTTCTGTATTCGATTCCGGACTACCCGAGCCGATCAACACCCGGCCGGTAATCTGCACCGATTGACCTTGCACAATTTGCGGTAGGTTAGCCCAACTCGGCGCGTTATGCCCAAAGATCGCGGCCCGCTGCCGCAGGGCATAGACGCCCGTTTCGGCCGGCGAAGGCGGTGGCGGGGTATTCGCGGCGGCGATGAAGGCTATCGGCGACCAGCCAAAAATGGTCGTGAGCGCAGCGGTGTCGCTGGCATTGAAGGTGTTGCCCGTAAAAATCTCGTTGAACACATTATCCGTTAGGGAAGGGATTTGCCCATAAATGTACGGAACAGCCACCAGTGAACCCCAATTAACAGAAGGTGTAGGGGCAGCCCCTAATTCAAGCGTGGTTTCGCCGGCAGCCGGATCTTGCACTACCCGACGCACTCGCTTGACGTCGGTTTCCGTATCGGAGATGACAATCAGTACGCTGTCACCACGCCGGATACCGCCTTCGAGCCCCTTCAGCACCACCTGGGTCATGGCCGTGCTGACCGCTTGTGGCGCGCGGGTTCGTACTTTCATAGCATTCCAGGCCGAACGCGCCTCAATCGCCGCGCTGGTTTCAAAGGTCTGGGGCAGTTCATCTTTGCCGGGGATGCTCAACACCCGTACCCCGGCTTCAATGACCGTCTTTTCCGGAGTGCCGGGGGTGTCTTCAATAGTGAAAGCCAGAAATGTGTTGGCGGCCACTCCGGGCCACGGTTCATACCCGATCAACCGTGCCAACTGTACCAGGGAAACGCGCTCTGTGGCCGTGCGCACAAACCATTCCTGAGCATAACGTTCCGTGTAAAAGGTCAAGCCATCATCGACTGCCGCACACGCATCTAAGAAGGCGATCGTTAGGTCATTGGTATCGCGGGTATTCAGCGCCTGCAGCATCGGGTATTTTGCACTGGACAGCCGGGCCAGCATCGATTGGAGAAAGCGCCCGTGGGTACCAACTCGATAGGGAATCTGATCCAAACCGGCCCGATTGTTCAACCGTAGCGGCGTCTCCGGCGAAATACCGTCACAGCCGTCGCAATCGTTCAGATCGCGTAAGGTGGGATCAAGCGAGATAGGCATAGGTCGTTACTTGCCTCCTTTCATGATCAGTTTCAAAACGCCCTGTTTGGGGAAATTACGGTCATTCTCCAACTGGGCAATTTCCAGTGGGCCAAGCTCGATTTTGCTGCTATTAAGAGTGCCGGTCGAAGCATCATCTTGAATGCCGAATTTCGTAATCACGACCGACTGGACGCCGGCGACCTTACTGGCAGCGGCGTAAATGCGGCTGCGATAAACCGTCTGACCGAAGGTAAAGTTGTCCGGATGAAACATACCTTTGGTCCCGTCGGGGAGGGTTCGCCGGCTGAAAACCCGCAGCAAAGCCTCGCGCACATCGCTGCGGAAGTAACCCGGCTCAACGCACACTTCCAGTTCAATTTCAAGGGGCACGTAGTGGGGCTCATCAATCTCAATATCGTACCCCATTAACCGAAAAGCGTTGATATGGGCGCGAAAGGCACGTTCGAAGTCGGCGTCAACCCCCTGACCGCCGAGGCGATCAACCGTGAGAAAGACCGTATACCAACTCCCTGTCCAGCGAATTGTCGCGGCGGCGCGTTGTACCCCGGGAAACCGCAAGGCCACGGCCTCATAATCCGCCGGGGTGACGGCCCGCTCCTGCACGCGAAAAGCTTGCGGCGCGTTCTGCCGGACGGCTTCGATGCTCTCTGGCGGCGCGCCACCGATGCCGGGCAATGGGTTTCGCACGCCAACAATGGCCGTCTGATTTGTGATGGCGTGGGCCAGCGCATCCCGGCCGATATTACCCCTTATCAAGTCACCCACCCGGTAGCGGGCAAAAAACAACTCCCCGGCATTGGGCCGCTTGCCGTATTCATCATCGCCAAATCTAATCCGAGCATCACCGTCATTGTCCACTTCAAGGACAAATTCCGTCTTGTCGGCGGCGCTGCCCAGTAAATCCCGTTGTGGTTTCCATATTAAGTCGTCGAAGGTTTCATTGTGGGCCAGTTTGATGTCGGGCAGCGCGGTGGACGGGGTGATGCGCATTATTCCGGTAGCACTCGCTCCGGAGTCGTATGTCACTACTTGCGACACGGACCGTTCTTTCAAATGGGGCCGGAAACGTGGCGGAACAACCCCGTCATTATTGACCCCCAATTGGGGCGCAGGGTCACAGCGGGGATTGTGTTCAACATAGGCCAGGGTACTGACCGGCACCGTCCCCAGATTTTCCACCGGTAAAGTGCGCCCATGATCGGCCAGAACCAGGTTGCCCCGCGCCAGGCTGATGGCGCTGTTGCATTCCGCTTCCCAATCTTCGGGCGGAGGCGGCACGGCTGCGGACAGACATAGCGGCGCCGGCAGCGCGTCGTCGTTATGCCAGCGAATCTCGGTTACGGCTTGCCCATTCAGCGGATCTTCCGAGGGACTCACCGCGATGAGCCGGACGACAAAACGCTTGCCGGGGTCGGCGTCGGCCGGATCGCCGGTCTCGGCCCCGCGCACCTCTTCCAGAAGCAGCATATCACCCGCAGTCAGGTCAGGGAAGCTTCCCTGCAAGGTGGCCTTGGTCGCGCCCCGGGGCAGGATACACCTATCATCGCCCCAGGTATAGAAACACATAAAATTGTGGGCGCTGTGCAATAGCGCTTCGTGCATTGTCTCGAACACTTCCGGGGCGAACGTCAGCGCCTCACGATAGATCTGAGTATCGGCCAGAAAAATAGGCGGCGCGCCCGGAATGCGAGTGAACAATTGGGTCCCTTTTGGCAGCGTCACACCCGCAGTCACGCCGGGATCGATACGAATATGAGCCCACACCCGGGCCGAACAGCCATCATGCATCCGGTAATCCAAGAGGCGGGCATGTCGCCGCACCGAAACCCGACTTCGGGCAGTGAATAGGTACGCTTCGGTGTTCACGGCGTCAAGTTGATAATGTTGATAATCGCCCACGTACGCTTTGAGATCAATCATCGCTTGCAGAAAGTCCGCCACGTGATCTTCCCGCCATTCGGGTGTGAGTATCCGTATCCGGTCAAGCATCATTTGCCGCAGCGAATTAAAGTCGCGAGCCATATAGTCAAGCTTTGGCTCATTGAAGACGGGGGGCGGGCAGTCATCCAAGTCATCGCAGTCGAAGTCTGTGTCACAGTTCACTTTAAATGAAAAATCCACGGCCGAAAGGAGGCGATCGAAGGTAGCAGGTGGCTCATCACTGGTGGCGGTTGCCACCAAACGCAAGGTGTAGGTACTGTAATCGCCGGCAACATCAACCTCTACGGTGATGAGATCTTGCGGCGCGGAAAGGTCGGTGGGATCAGGCATCGTGACATTCAGGACGCTAATATCCCGTACCGCTTCGCCCCCTTCAATCCGAATATTGTCGGGAGTCAGCGGGTTAGCCGGCGGCTTAAGCAGCTTCACCAACAAAAATCGCTGCCGGTCGGCCAGAACCATCGTCGGATCGTCCTGCACTTCCAGGAAGTCGATGCCGTTCAGGGTCGAATGGGCACGAACGAGATTTCGGCGTGTTTCGTCACAGCAAAAGTAGATGGTCATGCGGGTATCTCCTGCGTAAACTGCGCGACTCGTCGCTGCTGGCTGCGCCGTTCGAGATAGCGCACCGTCACCCGCAGGGTTGAGTCCTCGCTCTCCACACTGACCGCTTCGATGGTCAGCAGATCGCCCAGCCAACGTTGGAGCGCGCCCTGGACCAGAAACTGAGTGGCCGTGGCAAGCTCGTCGCTGCCGGGCGCGAACAGGAGCTGCAGCAGCCCGCTGCCGAAATCCGGGCGATTGACCCGCTCCCCGGGCGAGGTGAACAACAGCTGCTCGATCATATCGCGAATGTGATCTTCATCGGCCGTGGCGGTATGGCCGCGCAGATCAAAATGGTACGGAAAATCGATGTTTACGCTCATCGCTTTACGTTCCCTTCACTCGAACCTGAGTCATAACAACCGTGGGTGAGCCCTGCGGAATTTGCTCTACACTCAGGCAGATGGCCGAACTGGATTTCAAGATCACCGGCTGTCCCCCCACTCGAACCCGAACGGCTGGAGCAACCCACTGTAATTTCACGCACGGCTGCGGCTTTGTGCCTGCACCAACCGGCACCTGAAACGGACAGCCGGAAACCGTATACTGATCATTCATCACCGCGACGGGTGACCCGGCCGCCTTGACCCGCGTATTGCTGGAAATAATCGTAACCTGTGCCCCATGCTGGCAGATAGCACTGCTGGCGGTGGTAACCATGTAGTCGGCCATAACGTTAGACAACCTCCAAGGCGCCGTCGTTGATAGATGTTTGCGGGCCACTGAGCTTGATACTGGCGCCCTGCCCGTCATTGATCTCGATCCCGCTGACGGTGAGGGCGATCTTCATACCGGTCGTGGTTTCAATGGTCACACCTCCGGCCCCGGGGAGATCATTCAAAGTGATGGTCGCGATATCAGTCTTGATCACTTTCATCTCGGCCACAGCCGGCGTGGCCGGTGCTTCGCCTACGCCCCAGAAGCAGCCGCCCCAAATTGGATAGTCCGGATTGCCGCCCTCAAACTCCACCCATACATTCGCCCCAACCGGCGGGATCATAAAGAAGCCGACGCCGCTGCCAGCGTAAGGCACACTGGGCATGGCCCAGCTCATCTGCCCTTCGCCCAATACGTCCGGGCATTGCACCTGGATGCGGCCTATCTGTTGGGGGTCGATATTGTTGGCGACTTTGCCCCGATACTTACCGAAGTAACGCTGCTGCATGATTACAAGCTCCCTGGTTAGATTTCGTTACGGAATGACCAACGGTACAGTCGAGCCCGTTCCTTCCCGGGTCAGAGTAAATTTTTGACTGTAGTCGCCGGTCTTGATCATGTGCTTGACTTGTTTAACATAGTAGAGGCCATCGTAGCTGAAACCAACGCCCCGCAAGCCTACTAAACCGCGCGCCATTAAGGGCAGTCCATATTTGGCCGTATTCAACTCGCCCTCAACCTTAACCGTATCCATCGAGCGGTCGGTTTGGGCCTGGGCTTCGCCCATCGCCTGCTGGGCGGTTTGACCACTGCCACCGCCAAAGGTTTCGGTCCGGGTTAGGGTGCGATCAAGCAGGGGTGAATTAATGGCCAACGGCGGGCGCGTGGTCAGAAAGCTGAGAACCGGAACCCGCTGGTTGGTGGTGCGATCTTGCACACTGCCCTGCACCGTGGTCGCTTCGGCGGGCGAGCGTTCGATCTGGATCGAGTCGACGTTGGTGTCAGGCCCCATATCCACAGTCAAGGCTCGTTGGGGGATCGTTGTGCGCAGCGGCGGCCCCCAATAAGCCGTGTTTGTGCCGATCACCGGCCCCGGAATGACAAAGAAGGTGTAGGCATGGCGCTGGGCGATTTCAATGAGGTAAGCCAGGTCGGTGGCCCGCTGAACCGGAATGCGGTCTGTGGGCAGCGGCACTTCCAGCGTCAGCGGCGGGATAACCAGCGGAATTAAGCCATACTGGGCATAGGTGATGATGATCTTCATGGCGATGACGTTGTCCGGTTGGGCCGGATGTTCAACATTTTTCTCGTGCAAGTCCATCATAATCGAGATATCCTCGCCGGTGAGGGTCAGCGAGGCCGGGTCGCCGCCGGGGGTGCCGGGCTGAAGCTGGTGGTTGGTGATAATGCCATCCATCAGCACCAACGGCACCGCGCCAAAGGTACAGGCGATAATAACCCGATTCCCCGCTCTGAACTGGGGGTTGGCGAAGATCAGATAATCGATAAAGTCCTTCCGGCTGCGCGTCGCCTTAAAGATGATCTGAAAACCGGAGCGCCCCTCGTCGCTGTGGGTAACCTCCAGGCTGTCCATCATTTCCAGGGCGGCTTCAGGCACCGGTAGAGGCACCGTCGGTCCCATTAACAAGGTCAAATGCAAACCAATCAAGCTCATAAAATATTTCCTCTCGTGCCCGCCACCGGGTCACGGCTGCGGCACGGGTATCCGCAGGACTCGTCCATCTTCTTCGAGATCGAAGGGGTTGATGGCATTATTCGCGTCAGCAATGCGCCAGAACTGTAAGGGATCGCCCAGGGTGCGATGGGTCAGCAAATCGAGCCGTTCACGCGGGCTAACCGCTATCTCTGCCAGCAAGGGCAGGCTCTCGCCGGGCGGCAAAAAGCGGCGTTGGATATAGGCGCTTACTCGCCCATCGGGGGCCGTGTAAGTGGTGGTAGCTAACCGGGCGTAACGGCTGGTAAAGTCGAACATTATGACCTCCTGGCTATATCAGCTTAACATTACTGCCGATGACCGTATTCAAGCTGCCGGTAGTCGCGATGGCGGCCATCGTTTCCTTAATAATCTGGTGGGCCAGGAACAGACTCCAGGCCGGGTTATCACCGCTGACATCGGAGTAGCTCAGTACCCGCAACCCGAGCGAAACCTTGGCCCGAATCGGGCTTAGGTTCGGATGGTGGGCGTCTTCGGTCACGCTAAATTCGGTCAGCTTAACCGGCAGAATGCGACGTTTGCCCCAGATGAACAGGGTCAGCGGTGCGGACGGAGGGATTATCTCCAAGGTGCCGAGCTTGAGCAGAATATTGTTGGCGATGATCAGGTCGCTCTTGGGATAGATCAACAGCTCCAGCGCCGAAAGCTGGGGAAAGATGCCCATATCGCCGGCTGCCGCGTTGCCCAACTCCAGTTGGTCGGCGGCGTCGATCTCCACCTCGATCTTAATCGTCTCGATGGGCGCACCCTTCAACCGGGGCGGTGAGCCGCTCTTACCCTCCTCTTCAACGAGCTGCGCTTCCAAGGTACGCGTCAGCGTGTTCGGGTTATACTGAAACACGATCACAGTCGGGGTAGGGTTAGGCGGCTCGAGGCTGACCAAAGCGCCTTTCAGGGTACGGGGTGGGTTGAAAACGGTCATGTGCTTACCTTTCTCATTGGTTAATTAATCGCACCCAATAGATACTATCCTTGATGGCGTAAGCCACTATGGGCGCCTGCCAGGCTGAAGCAACCGCAGATGGTATTCCTACCGGCAATTCAGGCCCGGTCACAACTTCATCTGTAGCCAGGTACTCACCTCTCAAAGCGACCTCCAATGTAATCAGCAGTGAACTATCGTGCGAGAACAAAAAAGGTTGGGCAAAAAAATCCTGATTGTAGACCTGCGGTTGATACCTGATATTTGAGGGAAGGTGATAAATGAATACTCCTCTCGGTGCTCCGGCCACTGTAACAAGGTATTCTTCCGAAAAAGAAACAATTACCTGCTTTCCGGTTGAAGTCAGCGCAGGCCAACTCCCAAATATGACATCATTGTTTACGTCAAGTCCCGTCACTTCAGAGTCGTGCAGTCCATAGATGTATAAATGAGATCCATCGCGATTGAACCAAGCGTGTACTAACACTGAAGTGTTTAAGGCTTCCTTAAACCGTATGACTTCTTGCGCCGCCATATCCCAAATTTCTACAGCGTTGCCCAAAATAGCTATAAAACGACCATCGAAATTACGTCGCAGTGCATGTAGCATTTCGCGGTTACCGTAAGTGGCAATGCGTGATGGCATTGACTTTCCTGGGACGACTATACAAAGTTCACAATCTCCCTCCTCAAGGCGAATTAAGTAATATAAATGCTCGCCTTGACCGGAGAAGACCACTCCTAACCCAGAGCCACTGCCGTATTCACCCACTAGAGAAGCATCTGCGGTACGGTAAACCCGTGTACAGTTACCCCCTTCTCTGGGATGATACGAGACTGCCAACAACGAACCGTTATTGGTAAAATCCATTGCGGAAATGTATGATGTATCCAATTGGACAGATTGAACGATATCATCGAAAACTAGTGCCATTTAAAGTTCTCCTAACGAGGCCGGTACTCCGTGAACTTTTCGTCATAATCGACATAAGCGGGACCTTTTGTACGCGTCACTAAAGATGTAAAGTCTCGTCCGACATACTCGATGTAATGACCACCCCGTGCTCGCTCTTCGCTGTTCTTTGATCCCCACATGATGCGTAGATTAGTCGAACCACCAGCAATTGTATGGCGATGCTCCTCATCGGTATTATGACCGGGCGCTCCCGCTCCCGCGCCTGTTTCCCAGTGCAAAGCAAGAGGTCTGATATGATCGACATCCCACTCACTTCTATTCTTTAACTGGTTTGGATTATAACTATTAAAAGGGCGATCACTATAAATGGCTTCTGTCCGAATCAGTTGTGCCCAGAAACGCTGACCAGCTTGTTGAAGACTTTGATCAGCATTCAACATATTATCAACAGCCTGAACGATACGTGGAAATTCGTTATTGATAATGGTCTGTTTTTCACTGTTAAAATTAGATCTATTAAGGTAAAAGTGTCTCCGATATTTGTCACTATCCCAGTTGGCAGGAATACCTCTACGACTAGGTATTTCAGCAAAAATGAATTGACCGCGTGTTTGTGTGTCCTCGCTAATTTCCGCACGCTGTTGCAAAAGTTGGACAATTCGCTGGATAATCGGGTCCGGAAAACGCCCGGGATCATTGGGCAGCCGATCAGCTGTGATACAAAACTGCCGTACGTCCTGGCTCATAAAGAAGGGTCTACCGTTTCCCAAGGTCTCTGAAAGCCGCCCATGAGCCGAAATGACTCTCGAAGCCAGTGGTACCAGGTCATCATCACTCAATTTAAGAAGGTATTGTCCTCTACCTGGGACAGATTCTATCTTATCGTTTTCGCGTCCCCATCGGATGTTATCTTGCGATTGACGTTCTCTTATCTGGAAAGCCGTACTCCATGTTTGCCAGGTGAAAGGAATTTCAAATGCAGGCATAGATAGGGCACGTTCAAAGCGACTAGCAACTTCGCGAATATCATCAACAAACATGGGAAATAACTGACGCATATGTCCAGCCATCTGCTGTTCTTGCTGCGACAGAGTCTGCTCGCGGCTGGCTATAGCTGCTTCATCCTGACGGCGTTCTGGAGTCGCTTGTAGGGCACGATAACGTGAAACGGCGACAATATCCGCTTCCCGATTTGTTTCTTGGAGTAAACCGCGTACCTGTGTAATTAGGCGAGTTGCTTCCCCTTGACGAGCGACTTCGAGAGTGTTGAGGCTGCGCTCCCAATTATTTAATAAATCTGCCACAGGACGAGGATCACTGCGAACCATTAAGACTGCATCTTGTCCATGCACTTCGAAGTAGAGATGATGGGATTCCTCATCCGGCACAGTAATAGTAACATCTGTTCCTACATGGATTTCTCCGGCTGCCCCCGGCGCACCTGCTTCTGCATCGGCAGCCGCGACCGGCATGCCGCCCTCACCACTGCCCCGGAATAGGCCGATAACGCTGTTAATGAGGCGATCAATAGCGCGCCAGATCGCGTCTTGGACCCGCTGCAAAATCCCGCGTACTCGCTCACCCACATTACCCAGACTAAGTAGGCGGGCCAGCAGGTCGAGCGCCAGGGTCAGTAAGCGGGCCAAAACGCCCTCCACGGCTTGCTGGGCCGGGCCGAGATTACCGTGGGCGATATCTATGATCATCCCGCCGACAGTGGTAACGACCTGGACGATGCGCTGCATCTGGTCGCGGACGAAGGTGTAGAAATTGTAAGCCGCGATCAGCAGATTTACCAGCGCGCCCACCGGGTTGAACATCGTGGCCAGGCGCGTCACCGCCGCCATAATAATCCGCTCCACAATGAAGTTACGCAACTGCTCCAGCACCATATCGCGCAGGGTGGCCAGATCATTCTGAATACGTTCCCACAAAGCCGACCAGCCGCCCTCGATCAAGGTTTGAATGTAACTGGCCACAAACTCGATAACCTGCACCCCGCGTTCGCCCACGATGCGGACAAGCCGTAAACGTAAATTTTCCCAGGTTAATCCCAAAATCTGGGCCACCAGGCTGATGACCCCCATCAGGTCGAAGCGTTCCGGCAGGGTGATGCCGGCTCCACCCAACGCGCCGGTCAACCACTCGATTACACTGGTTTGCAAGTGGGTCAGGAAGTTATCCGCGAATAACCGGAACCCGCCCAACACCGCGTCGAGGACATTAGAAACGAACTGACCGGGATCGTTCACAATGATGTCGATGGTTTCTTGCGCCCGCCCGATGAACTCATAGATCGTGTTAGGATCGATCCCGGCGACACGACAGGCGGCTTCAAGTAGTTGGATCAGGAAGGCGC
This sequence comes from Anaerolineae bacterium, assembly GCA_020433785.1. Next base: position 3,187 of record JAGRCC010000780.1, on the reverse strand, counting down.
TCCAGTCGCCGGTCAATGCGGCCCGGGCCAGGCTGAGAGCGGCATTAACCGCTGCCTGATAAATATTGATCAGGGCCATAAGGCCGGCGCGCAGCGCCTCAACAATGGCGTTAACCGCGCTCTTAAGCGTCTCCGCCACCGCGTCAATGGCGCGGTCGGCCAGGGCCACGGCCTCATCGATGAAAGCGGTCAGTGCGGCGGCCAGTTCGGGGAAGAGGTCGCCAAGCAGCCCTTGCACCAACCCTTTCAAAAAATCGCCGAATGCGTGGATGAGACTCTTAAGGGCGTTGGCCAGAGCGTCGATTAGCCCGATGGCGAAATCACGCACGGCGTCCAAAATGGCATTGACGGCCGCGCGCACCGCGTCGAAGATGTCGTTGATCAGGCTGACCAGCGCGTCGAACAGGTCGGTAATGAAGTCGAGCGCGGCCTCCCACCAACTCTGATCTTCCGCTTCCCGCTCCTTGCGGCGGCGCTCTTCCTCTGCCTGTCGTTCGCCGGCTGTGATCTCGTTGTTGGCGTCGGTTTCGGCCTGGCTGTACCGGCCATCAATCTGGGCTTGATCGGTGCGGACCCGATCATCAAACTGATCCCGGTCGGTACTGCGGCGGTCCTCCGCTTGCTGCTCCACGTCGGCCACGGCATTCTGCTGCTGTTCGAGCGTACTCCGGCGCTGACCTTCGATGCCGTTCCGCGCCTCCCTGACCTGATCGCGCTGGTCGCTCTCGGCTTGCTGCTGGGCCTCAGCCGTATCACTTTGGGCCGTGGCCACGGCCTCTTGATGTTGGGTATCGCGGTCTTGAGCCGCCTGTTGAACTTGTGTCTGAGCCTCGGCTAGGCTCTGTTGCATCCCTTCTCCGGCAATTTGGTCGAACGCGGTCTGCACTTCGGGCGGCTGGTCCATTTGCAAATACTGTTGGGCGCCTTCGGGCGCAGCGCCGCTTTCGGCGGTGGGCGGGGTCAGGTCCCCCACGGGCACGGACTCGTGAACATCTGCCAACTGGACCCGATCTGCGCCAGGCAGCGCCCGAGCCTGTTCCTGCTGAGCGGCCAGCGTGTTTCTGGCTTGCAGGGAGCCCTCCGCAATTTGGTTGCCAAACCGTTGGGGATCGGTCTCGCCGCTTTGGGGAATAATGGGCGGTGTGCCGGGGCTGGAGGGAATGCTCGGATCGCGGGTCTGAACATTGTCCAAAGCGCGATTTACATCGTCCGCCCCGCCTTCCGCGTCAAAATTCCGGCGAAACTGAGCGGTGACGCTGTCATTGGCGCTGTAGTTCTCATCAACGGTGGTGCCGCTGCCAATAATTGCCTCGGCGTCGGGAGTGGGAGTCGGGGGGGTCGGTTCCAGTTCGACCGTAGTCACCGCCGGGTCGGTGATCTGCCCGGCCGGCGGCGGCGTATTACCGTTCATCTCCGCCGTAATTTCAGGCGTATCTTGTTGAATTTGCTCGGTCTCACTACCCATGGCCTCGCTAAAGCGTTGACCGAGATCGCCGGAAACCTGTGCCTTAAGGGTTGGCGGCGCGGCCGCCAAAGCATCCATCAGTCCGGGCGACTCTTCGGCGCTATCCAGGGCAGTCTGAGCCGCGGCTAGCTGCTCCTCACGGGCAGCGACCTGTTCAGCGGTAATGCCCGGTTCGGGCGCCGGGGGAGGGGACGCCCCTTCGGCCAGTAAGGCCCCTTCGCCGCCGGTGCCATCTTGGCTGGCGGGGGTAGTGGGTATCGAGCCGGCGCTGAAGTTCGTACGCTCCGGTCCGGCAGCCGGCGACGCGGCTTCGTCTCGTTCCGTTTCGCTGGGAGCGGGCTGGACTGCGGGGGGCCGGGCGCGGTCGGCCCGACGGCGAGACTCACTGGTTCGCTCGGCGGGTGTGGGCTCGGCCACGGGCGCAGCATAGGTGCGGCTGGTCACTGGCCTTGCTCCTGGAATTGGGCATAAATAGCCTGAGCGACGTGAGCGCCCAGCGCGGCCGAGTCAATCGCAGCCGGCGCGGCAATTTGTACGGCGTCTACCTGCCAGACACCGGGCGCCGGCAGCCGTCTCAACGGCGCACCGGCGGCGACCAGCCGGCCCAATTCGCCGCTCAAGGCCGCGCCGAACGCTTCGGCATCGAACGTAGTAAACCCATGCAGTGTTAGCGATTTGAGATGAATGTCGATCATGGCTCGATCCAGTCCTGCATTTCTGCCTCCGGCAGAGGTTTCTCCAACTTGGCAAACTCTGTCACCGAAGCCCGCAACAAATGCTTCATACCGATGGCTTCACCCTTATCTGCCGCCAAAAAAGCGGCATTGAGCGCAATGTTGCGGATGCTACCGCCCGTGATGTTGAGTCGGGCCAGTTTATACAGGTCAAGGGCAGCGGTGGGCGCCTCCACCGGAAAAATGCGGCCCCAGATCTCCGCCCGGAGTTCAGCGTTGGGAAAGGGGAACTGGACGATAAACCGTATCCGTCGCAAGAAGGCGCGGTCAAAGTTATCCAGCATATTCGTGGTCAGGATAGCCAGCCCGCGATAGCTTTCCATTTGCTGTAATAGATAGCTAACCTCGATGTTGGCATATCGATCATGGCTGTCGCGAACCTCGCTGCGCTTGCCAAACAGGGCGTCTGCTTCATCAAACAATAGGATCGCGCCACCATACTCGGCCGCGCTGAAGATACGGCGTAAATTCTTCTCCGTCTCACCGATATATTTGGAGACTACCCCGGACAGATCGACCCGGTACAGATCGAGCCGCAGGGCGTTGGCCATGACTTCCGCGGCCAAAGTCTTACCCGTGCCGCTGCTGCCCGCGAAGATCACGGCTGTACCGGTGCCGCGCACGTTAGCGCCGAAGCCCCAGGTTTCATAAACCTTAGCCCGCTGCGCGACCTGAATGACAATTTCCTGTAGGGTCGCCATCTGCTGTTCAGGCAAAACCAGGTCATCCCAGGTATAACGGGTCTCGATCCGGGTGGCGAGATCGTCCAGACCAAACCGGGCCTGGCGGCGGCAAGCGTCCCAGAGGTGATGTTGAAGTTCCCGCTTGGCCGGGTCGGTAGGTAAAGCCGCCAGCGCGTCCTCGGCTGCGGCCCGGATCAGGCTCGGCGACAGTCGAAATTGGGCAGTCAAAGTCGGGATATATCCGTTTAGGGCGTTGGTATGGTCGCCAAGTACCTGCCGCCAGAGATTCTGCTGCGTCTGGTTGA
>JAGRCC010000779.1 GCA_020433785.1 Anaerolineae bacterium | reverse complement strand
GCCACAGGTCTTCCTTATTGTAAAACACATTAACATCACGCATATGATAAGTGCGGTACAGCTCTGACTGAATGCGGAAGATCTCTTCCGGATAGCGAGTATGAGTGCGGACCCAGTCCGGCATTTCGCTCATCGGCGTAAACAAGTGTGGGAAGATAGCCTGAAAAGATTGAATCAGCGGATCTTTAGTATCGGTCACAAAAAAGGTCAGAGAGCCGTCATAGGCATCGATCAAAACCTTAACCGAATTACGGATATAGTTAATGCGGATTCTGGGCTGATCATGCGGGAAAACGCTGGGTTCGGCATAGGGAAACCGATCGGAGGTCGTATAAGCATCCTGAAGCCAATACAAATGTCCATCCTCGCCCACCAAAATATAAGGGTCTTGGTCATATTGCAGGAATGGAGCAATTCGATTGACGCGCTGCTGGATATTACGATAGAACATCACCCGGCTGTCATTCGTAAATTCCTGACTCAGCAGCATATTTGTATCGGCCAGCCGTAGGGCGAACGCGATTCGTTTCAGAAAGCTGTTTAACGCTACCCCGCCTGTGCCCTCGTAATTCGTAAAGACATTTTGCTCGCCGCTCGGATAATTGAATTCACGCTCACTCGTTTTGACAAAAACGTAATCATTCGTCGTTTCGCCATAGTAAATCTCCGGCTGTTGAACTTCAATATTAACCGCACTCTCCGGGGGTAAATCTTTAATCCATAACTGGGGCAACCCTTCTCGGGTTACTTCATTAACCGGGTTGGCCACCACCCCATAGCCGTGGGTAAATTGTAACCGCTCCGTAACCCATGTCCGCGACTGCAAGGCTTCTTTATTCAGTTCACGGGCGGAAATCGCTACCTGACGGAGTTCATTATTGACTTCATAACGGTCAAAATCGATGTCATGGAATTGATAATAAAGCCGAATCGCTTGAATCTGCTGGTAGGTGCGTTCTAGGGGTCGATAATCCCAGAGCCGAATATTCTTTAAAAAGTTATCATTGGCGATAACCGCCTCTTCGGTCAGAGGTTCAACTTCAGTGAAGTCACGGTCTTGAATAGTGTCCAAGCCGTAAGCCATATTCGTCAAACGAATATTGCTCTCGATGAAGGGCGCTTCCCGGGCCAATTCATTCGGCTCCACAATGTAGCGCTGGATAATTCCAGGAATAAAACCAGCCCCAATCACCCCCGCCAAAACCCATACAAAAATAGCCATTAGACTCAACGATGGGCGGCGAATTAAGGTATTCAACAGTAAAATTGCCGCCGTTGCCAGGGCCACCACCACCATCACCCATAGAGCTGGCATCGATACATGGACATCGGTGTAACTAGCCCCATAAGCCACACCCCGCTCAGAGTAGACCAAATCAAACAAATCAAGCCAATGATCAAGAGCGAATGTTAAGAAAATTAGCGCACCAATAACAGACAAGTGAAGTTGAACATGGGGCAAAATAATAATTCGACCTTCAGCCAAATTATTCTGTTGGGCCAGCGCATAAATTGCTACAGTCCCAATCAGGGACAAAAATAGAGACACGACCAGCCAACTCTGAATGAATCGAAATACAGGCACACTAAATACATAAAAGCTGACGTCACGGTTAAAAATAGGATCCATTAGATCAAAAGCGTGCTGGTTGAGATAGCGCAGAAAAAGCAGCCAATCGCTTGAAGCCGCCATACCCACAATCCAGGCCAGCAGCGCGCCTACACCCCAGATAATCCATACCACAAAACGCTGCGCTACTAACGTTTCATCACTAAAAAACAGCACATTTCGAATCGACTGCCAGCGCGCGATAAACGTATTCACCCAAAATAAAGCCGCGAATGGGATCGCTACCCCAATTCCCACGGCAAATCGCGCCCAAATACCGGTCAGCATCACTGACTCAAAGCCAAGATGCTGAAACCACAAATAGTCAGTGTAAAGGCCCACCCCAAATCGGGCTACAAGGTATAAAGCTATGACGATAATGATGATTGTCCACAAACGAAAGCGATTGGCCGTGCTCATAAAACGTTACTCCGTCCTGCACCAGTTTATCAGTGCCCTATTCTGCCCATAAGTATACCAGTTGAATCGTTAGAATAGAATCAACTGAAAAATCATCGTAACTCCGGACAAATGGTGCTTCTAGTCATTGTACCCCAACTGGTAACCAATCCCCAATCTGGCCCCGGCCGATGAGTCGAATGATTAAGATTTCCAACGAATTTATAATAAAAACTCTATATAAATCTAACACAACTTTATACAAACTAAAGGCAAAGCTTATATACTATCCCGATTATTTCGGTTATGATAAAGCCGTTATAAAAACCTCCTCTCCTCTCCGAAATAGCTTGGTGCTGGTCACACCAAGCTATTTCCATTTTTAAACCCTTTCTTTGTTCACAATCGACAGAAACTTGGGCATCCAGGCCAA
>JAGRCC010000778.1 GCA_020433785.1 Anaerolineae bacterium | reverse complement strand
AGAATCAGATGGCGGAGGGCGTCTTGAACTTCGCCCCGCGTTAAGCGCCGAATAGTGGCCTGGTTTAAGACGGATTGGGTATACTTTTCCAGTGGTACAGGCGTTGGCCCCACATAGAGGGTGCGGTCTAACGCTTCTTTGGCTCGCTGTCGGCCCAGATCGGTCAACGTGTAGACGTAGCCCCGGCGGCCCAGACTGCCGACGGCTTTGGCCACTTCAACCATATGCTCTTGCTGCAACCATTGCAGCAGCTCATCCACTACCCGGTAGGGCAGCTTCATAATCTCTTCGGCGCGGCTAACGCTAACTTCCCCTTCATTATAAGTTAGCCGCAGCATAATATCGATCACCATATTTTGCTTGATATCCAGCTCATCCAGCGAAGCCGGCGGCTCAAGCAATTCAGCCATCCCTTCAAATCTAAGAATGGAGGGGGTCGTCATACCCGCACTATTTAGCGACCCGGTGCCTGGTTTTAGAGAATCGGTTGTAGAGCGCGTTCGCGCAAAGGTTCCGGTGTTACTAAGCTGCTTTAGACTTCCAGTTGTCGCCACGGTCAAGCCTCCGTAGTAAGTATGATGTTTTGACTATTTGGTAGATTAGGCGTGGGATATATCTTGGAGAGTAACAGGACGGTTTTGTGATCAAGCATATACTGACTTTACCGACTATTCTATACGCCAATGGTCCTAAATTTTGTTCAAAAAGTGACAGTCACTTAACCAACTGAGCATCAAAAAGTGACTGTCACCTGGTTTGATACCCCTTAAGGTTAGCCATCGCTTGTGAGTCTTGTAGCCCTCATTATACTCGATTCAGCCAAAAATGTCGAGAGACGCAGGCGAGTCGTTCACGTCATTTTTTGTTTGCCAACTTATCGATTAACGTGTATAACAACCATCAATAATTATGGAATTAGAGCAAAACGCAGTAAATAGAACAGTCAACTTAAACCGGTTCTATTCCTTCATTACGGCTAAAATTCAGGCTTACGGCCACGCTCTCATCAAGCCGACCGATGCCGCCTCATTAGCCGTTTTTCGCGTTTTGTTTGGCGGGTTGATGCTGTGGGAGGTGTATCGCTACCATCAGTACAACCGCATCTACTATTACTATATCGAACCCAAATTTTATTTTCCATACGAACTGTTCCCCTTTGTAGCGCCGCTGCCCGGCCAGGGGATGTACCTGGTCTTTTTTGTCATGGGGCTGGCCGCTCTGGGCCTGGCCCTGGGGTTTTTCTACCGGGTGTCGGCGATTACGTTTTTTCTCACGTATACCTACGTCTTTCTGATCGACAAAGCTCAGTATAACAATCACTATTATCTTATCTCCCTGATCAGCTTTCTGCTGATTTTTGTCGATGCTCATCGTTGGGCTTCGCTGGACCAACTGCTGCGGCCCGATTTGCGAACCGAGATCATCCCCGCCTGGCACCTGCTCATCCTTAGGGCGCAGGTTTTTCTGGTCTATTTTTTCGGCGGAGTGGCCAAGTTAAACCCCGATTGGCTGGCCGCCGAGCCGATTCGGACCTGGCTGCATAACCGGGCTTATTATCCGGTTGCCGGTCCTTTTTTCGACACCGAGATTGGCGCGTATTTCTTTGCCTATGGCGGCCTGCTGTTCGATTTATCTATTGGCACCCTATTATTATGGAAGCGAACCCGGCTGCTGGCTTTTATGGGGGTGCTATTTTTTAATCTGACCAACAAGTGGCTTTTCTCGATCGGGATTTTCCCCTATGTGATGATTGCCTCGACCATTCTATTTGTCGAGGCCGACTGGCCCCGGCGTATTCTGCGGCGCGGGCGGGTTGTTGTGCCGGAAACGCCGCCTCAGAAGTTCGTGGCTAACAAATCCTGGGTGATTGGTTTTGTTACCATTTTTTTAGCGCTCCAAATCCTGCTGCCGCTGCGGCACTGGCTTTACGGCGGTAATGTTAGCTGGAATGAAGCAGGGCATCGCTTTTCCTGGCATATGAAGCTGCGCGGAAAGAGCGCCGACATTCGCTTTTTTGTGACTGATCCGGCTTCGAACACGACCTGGGAATTCGATCCGCGCCAAAATTTAACCAGTCGCCAGCTGGGTAAAATGGCGACTCGACCCGATATGATCATTTATTATGTTCATCGGCTTAAAGAGGTCCTGGAAGCGAATGACATCCACAACCCCATCATTCAGGTTGAGGTGTGGGCGTCGTTAAACGGCCGGCCTTACCAACTGTTAATTGATCCGGACTATAACCTGGCTGAAGCGCCCGAACCCGTTTTGGCCTCTTATGATTGGATTCTTCCTCTGCAAACGGACCTGTTCGCCGAAGGTAAATATGTCCCCATTGAAGATATCGAAGATTAAGGCTGCTCCAATTCGGGTCAAACGTCTGAATTTAGGGTGACGGGTACTTGGTCAAAAACACCCATCTGATCGATGAAATCCACGGCTTTGCCTCTTCAAACGTGACCGTCACCTTGTCGCCCCATTTAGAATTGCTGGCAGCGCGGTAGTGGTTTTGACAACTATCCAACAAGACGGGTATACTTTGCCAAGATATCCTCAGTTTAACAATATAGGATAAGACGATCTATGGAAGAACGTAACTGGCACCAACATTACGATCCCGGTGTCAAGCCCACTCTTGACTACCCACCGTATCCGGTTGCCTCATTTTTAAGTAAAACCGCCGAGATGTATCCAGACAAAACGGCTCTTATATTTGGCGGTTTGGCGCCGATCATGGGCGAACAGCATGCCACCATGACGTTTGGCCGGCTGAATCGTTTGGTGGATCAATTTGCCACCGGGTTGCAAAAGTTGGGATTGCAAAAAGGGGATAGAGTGGCCATTTATATGCCTAACTGTCCTCAATTTGTCATTGCCTATTACGGCATTCTGCGGGCCGGAGGCATTGTAGTACCGTGTAACCCGCTGTATGTGGCCCGGGAAATCGAGCACCAACTCAATGACTCCGGAGCCAAAATTGCCGTAGTTTTGAGCATGCTCTACAAAAACGTCAAAGAGATTCGCGACCACACCGCCCTCGAACACGTCATCGTTACGAACATCAAAACCTATTTTCCCGGCTTGCTGGGCCTGCTCTTTAGCCTGACCAAAGAGCGCCAGGACGGCCATCGCATCGGTATCTCTGGCGACGCCAACACGGTGTGGTTTCAAGATTTTCTCAAAAACGCGCCCGACTCGCCTCAGCCGGTGGCGATTGGGCCCGATGATACCGCGGTGTTAATGTACACCGGCGGCACCACCGGCGTACCCAAAGGGGCACAGCTAACCCATCGAAATGTGGTGGCCAATGCGTTTCAATCCGCTAATTGGTTGATCGGTAGCGGCAGCAGCACCGAAGACGGCCAGGAGGTTATGGTAACCGCCCTGCCGCTCATCCATAGTTACTCGATGACCGTTTCGATGAACCTGTCCGTCTTTAACGGCTATAGTCAAATTATCATTGCCAATCCGCGCGATATCAAACACGTTTTGAATATCATTAACATCCACCGGCCGACAATTTTACCCGGCGTCCCGAACCTGTACAACGCGCTCAACAACCACCCCGGGGTTAAAGCCGGGAAATATGATCTGCATTCGATCAACCTGTGTCTGAGCGGTGCGGCGGCGCTGCCGGTTGAGGTTCAGGAAAAATTCCAAGAGATTACGGGCGGCAAATTGGTTGAAGGCTACGGCTTGAGCGAAACGTCGCCGGTATCGCTGGCAAATCCGCTGGCCAGCGGCGGCCGTATTGGCACTATCGGCGTGCCCATCTCCGATACCGAAGCTAAAATAGTTGACTTGGAAACCGGCTCCAACACGCTTGGTCCCAACCAGGCCGGCGAGCTTTGTATTCACGGGCCGCAAGTTATGAAGGGCTACTGGAACATGCCCACCGAAACCGCCAACGTGCTGCGCGTTCACGCCGATGGGAAGCTGTGGTTTCACACCGGCGATGTGGCCGAAATGAGCGAGGATGGTTATTTCCGGATTGTCGACCGCCAAAAAGAGGTCATTCTGGCCGCCGGGGGGTTGAACGTCTACCCCCGCGATATCGAGGAGCGGCTGTACGAACATCCCAAGGTCTTGGAGGTCGCCGCCATCGGTGTACCGATCAATAGCTCCGATCAGCGGGCCAAAGTCTTTGTGGTGCTCAAAGACGGCGAAACCGTGACCGAGGATGAATTGCTCGACTGGTGCCGCAACGGGCTGGCCAAGTACAAAGTGCCTAAATATGTTGAATTTAGAGACGAGCTGCCGAAATCAATGGTCGGCAAAATTCTGCGCCGGCAGCTTATGGAAGAGGAAGAGAAGGCCAAAGAAGAAGAGAAAGTAGCCAACGATTAATGAGCGATCCGCAAAAATCCGGCCGGCTTGTCCTCAACCACTCGACTCACATTCCCGGCTTGCTGCCGGTCTTAACGCGGCTGGCCGAGCAGCCCGGCATCCAAACAGTTACACCGGGCCGATTAGCTCGGGTTAAGGGGCGGCCGGTACCCTTAAAAATCAAAGTCACCGTGCCGATTACCGGCGGGTATAAGATGCAAGCCCGCTCCAAGGGTAATGTTCAGGAAGTTTTTGTGGTTACGTCTCTAAGCGCCAGGGAATTACAGAAACTGGTTGATGGGTTACACAAAAAGAATTAAAATAACCATTTACTTTAATAATTAGGACTCATTTCACGCTTGACGTAGTTAACATTTGCTTCTATACTTTTTAAGATCAGTAGTTGACACAGTTTCTTAATTTTTCAAATTCTTCCCCGGCCAAAATTTTCAAACTGGCTTTTGATAAAAGAACTTGACTGTTTCTCAGTAAGGGAGAGGTATCATGCCCAAACCAAGCCCACAAGTTGATTGGATTGGTCAAACTATTGGCAACCGCTATAAGGTTGAGTCGTTTATTGGCCAAGGCGGCATGTCGTCCGTCTTCAAGGCTGTCGATCCTAATCTTAGTCGGTTGGTCGCTATAAAAATTATTCATCCTCACTTGTCGAATGATCCCCAATTTCTGCGCCGGTTTGAACACGAAGCGGCGGCTGTAGCTCGCTTGCGTCACCCCAACATCATTCAGGTTTACGATTTCAATCACGAAAATAACGTCTATTACATGGTCATGGAATATGTGCCGGGCCAGGATCTCAAAGAGCAGCTAAAAGCCCTCAGTTCCAAGCATCAACGGCTGCCCCTGACCGAAACGATTCGGATTATGGGGGCGGTGTGTGAGGCCGTGTCTTACGCGCACGAACAAAATATGATCCACCGCGATCTAAAACCGGCCAATATCATGCTCACTCAGCAGGGGCAACCCATTCTGACCGATTTTGGCGTGGCCAAAATGCTCGATGGGTTGGATCAGACCGTTACGGGGGCCATCATCGGCACGGCTAAATATTTATCCCCGGAACAGGCTAAAGGCGAGCGTCCTGACGAGCGCAGCGATGTTTACTCGCTGGGGGTGATGCTGTACGAAATGGTCGCCGGCCGTCCACCGTTCGACGCCGATACGACTGTGGCTGTTTTAATGAAACATGTCAATGAACCCGTGCCTGACATTCGCCACATTCAGAGCGATATTCCTGAAGCTTTGGTCAGAATCATCGAAAAAGCATTGGACAAGGACAAGAACAAACGGTATCAAAGCGCCATTCAATTGGCCGTGGCCTTAAAAACGCTCAACCTAAACAACCAGGCTGTTGACACAGATGAAGCCGCCAAGAAAACGGTGGCTTCCTTTAGATTGGCCGATTACGAGAATGACCGGGCCAAAACTGACGAAAGTATCCGCCGACAAGACATTCCTGGGCCGGCGGCTCCTCCGGTCTCAGCCGCAAAATCGAAGAGTTCTATGCCTATTTTGATCGGCGTTGGGGCGGTGGCGCTGTTGCTGATTATAGGCTTGATCGCCTTTTTAGCCTTCTCGTTCGGCTCATCCGGTGACAATGAACCGGAGGTAGCTGAGGGCACCACCCAACCGATCGAAGGCGATGCGACGGCGGCGGCTCAAGAAGAAACCAAGCAAGTTACCGACACAAATTCGACCACAGCAACTGATACGGCTCAAAACAACAGCCAGATCGCTCAAACGGCTAATGAGACTGAGGTCGATCCGAACTTGCCGTCGTCAGTGGGAATGATCAAAATTCCAGGCAACACCTATTCAGTGGGCGTCCTTACCGCCGACAGAGATCACGCCGCCGCCCAAGAAGTGGAGCTTGAGGCGTTTTGGCTCGATCAATACGAAACAACCAATGCCCAATACGCCGAATTTTTAGCCGATACCGGCGGCACACACCCCGAAAGTTGGATCGGCGGTAACTTTCCCGCCGATCAGGAAGACTTTCCGGTCACGGGGGTAACTTGGGAAGAAGCCGCCGCCTATTGTACCTGGGCTAAAAAACGGCTGCCGACCGAAGCTGAATGGGAAGTAGCGGCTCGCGGTTCGGAAGGCCGGCTCTTTCCCTGGGGCGACAACTTCCGGGCGGTCGAACTGCCCCGCAGTGGCACCTATAAAGTGGGCGGTAAACCTACTAACCAAAGCCCGTTTGGCGTTTTTGATATGGCCGGCAACGTCTGGGAATGGGTTGATGAACCCTACGCCCCTCTAAACGACGCAAACTATAAAGTTTTGCGCGGAGGGTCAAACGATTTTCTCAAGGATATGGCTTATCGTTTGCAGGGTGAGCCTGATCAGCCCACGATGATTGCTTCGGCCGGAATTCGCTGTGCGGCCGATGAGGTTAACATTGTGGGCAAACAAGGTCAACTGGCCGAAAATGTTTTCCTTGAGGATTCTTTCGACGATCCCGGCAGCGGCTGGCCGATTTTAGCTGAAGGCACCTATCTGTTTGGCTACCACCCGCCTGATTATTATCACGTGGAGGTTAGTGACGCCGAGGACTTTACCGCTGTTTCGCGCCCCCCTAACTTCACCGATGTAACCGTTGAGTCCGACGTACAAGTTGACCATACCCTGACCGGTGAAGGCGACTTTCGTTACGGGCTCGTGTTACGGCGAATGTCGGAAAATGAGTATTATGCGTTCACCGTTTCCTCGCACTCAGGCAGTTGGGAAGTTCTTAAAAGCTCAGATGCCGGCTTGGAAGTGCTGGATGAAGGTAAAGTAAGCACCTTACAAGGGTTTGCCCCTCTCGGCTTCACCCCTAGCACGTCTGATAATCTACGGGTCGATGCCAGCGGCGATACCTTTGAGTTCTTAATCAACAGCGAAATCGTCTCGCGGATAAGCGACTCGGATTACGACAGCGGTGAAGTGGGTTTCTTTGTTGAAACGTTAGACGAACCCCTGGCTCACATTCATTACGACAAATTGGTCATCCGGCAGGCCGATCTAGTTGAAACCGATGAAGTGTCAGACGCCGATATCTTATTTCAAGACACCTTTGATAATCCTGACAGCGGCTGGCCGGAAGAAAACAAAGAAGATGACCCCTATCGAGTCGGTTACCATCCCCCCGGTTATTATCATATCGAGGTCAGTGACGCCAATGACAGCCTGGCCGAAACGCGCGGCGACGCATTTGATAATGCTTCGGTTGAAGCCGACCTGTTTGTTGATTTTACCGATACAGAAGAGGGCGACTTTCGCTACGGGCTTATGCTGCGCCGCCAGGCTACAGATAAATTCTACGCTTTTACCATCTCCTCACGGAGTGGCGAATGGTATATCCTCAAAGAGACACCTTCCGGCCGGGACGTGCTGGCCGAAGGCACGGTGGATACTCTCACCGGCTTTGCTCCCCCCGGCTTCAGCCCCAATACATCCGATAAATTACGAGTCGATGCCAACGGCGCCGATTTTGTCTTCTACATTAATAATGAGCCGATGATTAGAATTCAAGATGACGCCTACGACAGCGGCGAAATCGGCTTTTTCCTGG
>JAGRCC010000777.1 GCA_020433785.1 Anaerolineae bacterium | reverse complement strand
TATATCAAGCTAAGGTAGCTCTGCTCTAAACCGTGATAAAAAAATTTAGACAGGATTAACACGATTTACCGAATTATGCCAGATAAAACCGTGATAATCATGTCAATTCTGTCGATTATTTGATCGATCTTCCGTCATTTTCACATCTCCACGGTTTAATGTTGTACTATCAAACTAGACTATATGCGAAAATTTTAACAAATAACTTTTTGCTATTTAACGCCAACCTGTAGAAAATGTATTAATAACAAAAAGTTTTATAAAAATATGTCATTGCAGTCAGTCCTATCCATAGCCCCAGACGTTAAATAAAATTCAATCTTTCAAAGATCGGCTCAAAGAAGAGGATCGGTTCTCAACTGAGCAAACTTCAATTTGCTGGAATTATAGCGACAATTCATGGAAAATATGAGCATCTTAATCTTCTTTCTTAGCTTCGTACTGGTTTCGCTGGCCTCCCAGAAAATTGGCGATCTCTTCTCTCATTTTCGCCTGCCTAAAATTAGCGGCTATCTTTTCACCGGCGTCCTGGCCGGACCCTTTATTTTGGGCTTGATGTCCAAAGAGGCGGTCGCCAACCTGGCCTTCATCGATGATATTTCCCTGGCCTTTATCGCTTTTGCCGCCGGCAGCGAGCTGTATTTGCCCGAGCTTAGGGGGCGTTTCAGAAGTATCGGTTTGGTTACCGGCGGGCTGGTGGTCACCACCTTGGCGTTGGGGGTAATCTCGGTCTACTTTTTGGCCGATTTCATCCCCTTCATGGGCAATTTATCGCCGACCGGTCGGCTGGCCATCGCCCTCCTGGCCGCGGCGATTATGGTCGCCCGCTCCCCCTCTGTCGCCATCGCCATCATCAACGAACTGCGGGCAAAAGGGCCGTTTACCCAGATTGCTTTAGGCGTGACAATGGTATCTGATGTGGTGGTGATTATTCTTTTTTCCGTCAGTAGCTCCGTTGCCGCCGCCCTATTGTCTAATCTAGGCATCGATATCGGGTTGCTGGCGCTGGTTTTAGGCGAGATAACCCTGTCTTTTGGTATAGGCTATCTCCTGGGTAAAACGCTGGAGATTATCCTTTCGGCTCAGGCGGCCCAGGGTAACGTGAAAATTGCGCTCATCATCGGCAGCGGTTTTAGCGTCTTTCTCCTGTCCGATATCTTGGCCGGTTACAGCCATGCTAATTTGTTCATTGAAATGCATTTGGAGCCGCTGCTCATTTGTATGGTGGGTGGGTTCTATCTTAATAATTTCACCAACTACCGGCTTGACTTTGTTCAGATTTTACACCAGGTGGGGCCGACCATTTATGTCATTTTCTTTACGCTGGTCGGCGTCGGCTTGAAACTCGATATTCTGGCCCAGGTTTGGCCGATTGCGCTGGCCCTATTTTTGGTCCGGGCGGTTTCGATTTTCATCGGTTCGTTTGGCGGCGGTGTGCTGGCCGGCGATACGATGGCGCACAACCGTATCCGCTGGATGGTGTTCATTACCCAAGCCGGGGTAGCCTTGGGCTTGGCCGCTCAAGTGAGCGACGCCTTTCCCACGTGGGGCGATGATTTTGCCACAACCATGATTGCCATGGTCGTTCTAAATGAGATGCTCGGCCCCATTTTGTTCAAGTGGGCCATTAATCGCTCCGGCGAAGCGCACACCCGCGGCGCGTTCGAGGCCGACTGGGCGCGTAGTGCCATTATTTTCGGCCTGGAAGGTCAGGCGTTGGCCCTGGCGCGCCAATTGCAGGCACATGGCTGGCAGATCAAACTGGTTTCAATGACCGCCGATCATGATATGGAAGCGGAAGAAAAATCTGGTTTCGATATTTATCCCATCGCCGCCATTAACCTCAAGTCGATGCATTACCTAGAAGTCGATCAAGCCGATGCGGTGATTGCCATGCTGTCCGACGAGCAGAATTATCGAATTTGTGAATTGGCCTACGAACATTTTGGCACGGAGATACTGGTCGTCCAGTTAAATGATCGAACCAAAGCAGCCCAGTTTCACGAACTTGGCGCGTTGGCGGTTGATCCGGCCACGGCCATCGTTAACCTGTTTGACCATCTGGTGCGCTCACCCTCTGCCGCGTCGCTCTTCATGGGTACGGCCGACAATCAGGATATTGTCGATATTGAAGTGCGTGACCCCAGTCTCAACGGCGTGACCATTCGCAACCTCCGGCTGCCATTGGATACGATGATTCTGTCGATCAGCCGCGATGGCCACACCATAATTTCCCACGGCTACACCCGGCTCAAACTGGGTGATCATATGACCGTGGTGGGTTCACCGGCCAGCTTAGATCGCCTCCGGCTGCGCTTCGAGGAATAACGATGGCCCATTACCAAGATATTGCGCTTTTCATAGTGGCCTTCACGGTCGTAGCGCTCGCAGCCAGACAGGTCGGCGACATTTTTGCTCGGTTCAAATTACCCAAAATCACCGGCTATTTGTTTACCGGCTTACTGACCGGCCCCTTCATTCTTAACATCATCTCAGAAGAAGCGGTTGACAGCCTGCGTTTTGTCGATGAAGTTTCGCTGGCGTTCATCGCTTTTGCCGCCGGAAGCGAGTTATACCTGCCGGAACTGCAAGGGCGTCTAAAAAGTATCGGTTGGGTCACCGCTGGCCTGGTCTCCTTAACCTTAATTATGGCTACCTCGGCCGTCTTCTTCCTGGCCGATTTCATCCCCTTTATGCAAGGCATGTCCGGTACAGAACATCTGGCCGTGGCTATTTTGGCCGGATCGATTCTGGTGGCCCGCTCGCCGGCTTCGGCCATCGCCATTATTAATGAACTGCGCGCCAAAGGCCCGTTTACTCAGATTGCCCTGGGCGTTACGGTCATCATGGACGTCATTGTCATCGTCATCTTTGCCATCAATTCCTCCATAGCCGATGCCTTGCTGACCGACATTAGTTTCGACTTTAGTTTTGTGCTGCTGCTGATCGTTAATTTATCGACCGCCATCATTTTAGGCGGGATTTTGGCGAAACTGTTGTCGGTGGCCCTGGCCGCTAAATTGGAAAGGGTGCCTAAAACGACCGTCATCTTGTTGTTCGGTTTTGGCGTGTTTGTCTTGTCTACGTTCATTCGCGAATATTCACACGAAAATTTCCCTTTTGAGATTTTAATCGAACCCTTACTGGTCTGTCTGATTGCCAGTTTCATGGTCAACAATTTTAGTAAAAGCCGGGGAGAATTTCGGGAAATTATTGAGAAAACCGGTCCGATAATTTACATCGCCTTTTTTACCCTAACCGGCGACTCGTTGGAGTTGGATATTCTCGTCGCCACCTGGCCCATTGCCTTGGCCCTGTTTGGCGCCCGGTTGGTGGCGATTATGCTCGGCTCCTTTACCGGCGGCGTCATCGCGGGCGATCCCATGAAACACAATCGTCTCAAGTGGATGGCGTTTATTACGCAGGCCGGCGTGGCTTTGGGCCTGGCTAAAGAGGTAGCCGTGGAGTTCCCGGAGTTAGGGACGGCCTTTGCCACCATGATTATTTCCGTAGTCGTCTTAAATGAGATGGTCGGTCCGCTCTTCTTTAAATATGCGATTAATCGGGTGGGCGAAGCCCGTATCCGCAAAACACAGGTGTTCGATGGGCTCCGCGACGCCATTCTGTTTGGTCACGATGGCCAAACCCTGGCCCTGGCCCAGCAGTTATGCGCCCACAACTGGATCGTCAAAGTTGCTTCCACCAATCCCAACTTCAACACCGCCGGCATCGACCAATGCGATTTCACCATCCATCACATTTCTGATTTATCGGTTGACACGTTGCAACAACTTGAGGCCCATAAGGCTGAAGTGATTGTGGCCATGCTGCCCGATGAGGACAACCATACCATTTGTGAATTAGCCTATGAAAATTTCGGGACAGAGACGTTAGTCGTCCGCTTGAACAACCCTCAGAATTATAAGCGATTTCGTGAATTCGAGGCCCTTATCGTCGATCCCCGCACGGCCATTGTCGGTTTGCTGGACCATTTTGTGCGATCCCCGGCTGTCGCGCCGATGCTTCTGGGCGCCGCCGAAAATCAAGATATCATCGACATCGAGGTCCGCGATCCCGATCTGCACGGCATACGCGTCAGAGATTTGCGGCTGCCACTCGACACGCTCATTCTATCGATTCTCCGCGATGGCCATACGCTGATTACTCATGGCCATACGCGGCTGCAACTTGGCGACCGGGTAACGGTGGTCGGTTCGATCAAAAGTTTGGATGAAGTGTTACTCCGGTTTGACGCCTGAACGCTCAGCCGCCCCAATAAACCCTGGTCAGAAACACCCCGATCATAATTGCCCCTGCCGTGACCTTGGCCATAATACCGACGATATTCCCGGCCAGATAACCTTTGGTTGCATTGAGGGCGCTGCGCCAATCCTTGTAGCGCACCCGCTCGATTAGCAGGATGCCGCCTAGGGTCCCGCCCATCCCGGCCAAACACCCCAATATCGGCGTGCCAATGAGGCTAATCACGAAGCCCAAAATCAGCCCGGCAATGGTCCCCACCACAACCGCCAGGCAGGAGGCCCCGCCCAATTTGGCCCCAAACTGTCCCCCTAGAAAATCGGCCACAATACCCGCAATCATCAAAATGGTTATCAAACTGAAGGCCAACCACCCCAATTTTTCCCAGCCCAATACCAGGCCATAGCCCAAAGACGCGCCCCAAATGACCAACGTCCCCGGTATGGGCGGAATTAAGGTGAAAATCATGCCAACCATCATGGCAAATAACGTAATAAACAGGACGGCCGCCTGACTCACTTCTGCTCCAGCCATAATCTTCAGCTCCAAATCCTAATAATATAGGACTACGCAGTTGCAAGGGTGACAGTCACTTTTTAAGTGACTGTCACCTGGTTTTTTGCGTAAGTCCTGGAATATAAGAAGAAAGATACCATACAACCGGCAAACTCAAAATCAACCAAAGGCTAAACCCATTACCCAATACGCAAAAACGCCGCACAAGTCGCTAACTCTAAAAGCCCTCTACGGTAAGAACGATGCCTTGCATCGTGGTATGCTGAGTTCGGAAATTCATGTCATTTCGTAGCGCCAGCGGAGAAATCCCTGTAACAATA
>JAGRCC010000776.1 GCA_020433785.1 Anaerolineae bacterium | reverse complement strand
GCTCTGGAGTCAAACGAATTAGCACATGCTATTGTCGAAATTATGGACAATAAGAAAGCATCTAATGTGATGCTGTTGGATATGCGAGACGTTACATTGTTGGCTGATTACTACATTTTATGTGACGGCTCGTCGCGGAGGCAAATCAACGCTATCGCCGATGAATTGATTGAAGAGTTAAAGAAAGCAGGCACACAGCCGGCCCGGATGGAGGGAACGCCTGAGTCGGGTTGGATGCTGATTGATTTTGGCTCCGTAGTTGTTCATATTTTTTCGCCGGAGAAACGTGACTACTACCAACTTGAGGAGCTGTGGCAAGCCGCTCCGATTGTGGTGCGAATGTTGTGAGCGAGGCACAGCCTAGAACGACCGGCTGCGTTTGGCTGGGCTGTTTGGGCGGCCTTTTGACCGGACTGCTGGGGGGCGCAGGGCTGCTTATCATTTTGTCGCTGATCAATGCCGTCACCACCTCACTGCCGCCGACCAACCCCACCCCGCCGGATCAGGCCGATTTACAAATTACAGTTGATGAGGCTTTTCTCAACCGCTTCATCGACCAGCCGGTTGACGGCGCCGCCAGCATCGATATTTTGCCCGGCAATCAGGCCCGTGTCGTGGCCGATATGGGCGTCGAGGTTTTCGGCGCGACGGTCCCGATCCAGGTTATTGGCACGTTTGCACTGCAACCTAAAGGCCAAACCATTGAGATAGTTCTAATCGATACGCAGATTTCCGGGGTTAATCTCCCGCTGGACTTGTCGGACATTTTCAGCGAGGATATCGCGCTGGTCAATCAAGAGTTAAGCGCCGCGATCGACGAAATGGCGGCGACGATAGGCGCGCCCGTGGTCATTACCGGTCTGACCACCAGCGACAACGCGATTAGGCTTGAATTTAGAGAATTTCCCGGAGGCGTCAATTGAATCGGCCAGGCTGTTTGTGGGCCACGATCGGGGCAGTGGGGGGATTTTTAATCCTGCTGCTGGCCCTGCGGCTCATCCAGGCGGCGACCCTGCCGGCGGTCGAGCCGCCGGCTGCCGTTGCGCCGGATATTACCGTTTTTCTATCCGAGCAGAGCTTGAGCCGGATGGCCTCGGATCGGTTAGACCGGCCTACCGTGCTCGACTTTGACGCGAATGGGCAGATGCGGGTGACGACGCGCACCCAATTTCGAGGGCTGGAGCCGGTGGTGCGGCTGGTGATGATCATCGGCATGCAGGGGTCTGAACTGGTCAGCCAACTCCACGGGGTTGAAATCGGCTTCCTGACCATTCCGGCCAACTGGCTGCCGGAAGAAACCCAAACGGCGACGGCGCTTATCGCCGAGACCATTAAAACCCAAACCCCACCGGATTTCACGATTACCGGCCTGAGCACCACACCGGACGGCATTATGATTCAACTTAAATGGGTGGGTGAATAGAATAGTCGGAGTGTGAAGCAAATAACGTCTCCACTTAGAGACAGGAGATAGGGAGATTGCATCCGACAATCCCCCTATCTCCTTTTCGATTATTGCCCCATAACGGGCAGTTCGGCATCATCCGCCGTTGGCTGGAGCGAGCCGGGGCTAAGTTCAAACAGGGTGATGGAGTCCGGGGGGAAATCGGCGGCGAACTCCGCCGAGACGACCTGGTCAGGCAAGCGCACGATTTGCGACAGGTTGTCGCCAGCGTAGCGATAAACGGCGGCCTGAGAGGCGGGCGTGTAGCCGGACAGGCTGATGCTGCCCGTTAAGTTTTGACCGCTCTTGTTAATGATCACCACGGTTAGATGTTCGTCACTGCTGCGCCGGGCCGCGTAAATCGATAGCTGGGCTTGATCGCTGCTTTCGGCCATGACACTCCAATCGCCAAAACGGCTGCCGCTGCCATCGTAATTGCGGTACATGCGGAAGGCGAACGCGCCCGGTTCGTCGAACGCCGGCGGCGCCCACAGTGTCGCCAGATCGAGGCCCTCGCGGCCAAAAATCCCCAAAACATCGGCTTGAGCCAACGCGCCATTAATGTGATCGAGCGCGCCCCAGTTGTATTCGGTTATGGCTAACTTGGTGCCCGGATAGTGAGCCTCAACCCAGGCTCTCATGCGCGGAATGAGCATAACCGGCTCGCCGATCCAACTCTCGTCGATGTAAGTCGGGTCCCACAGCGCACGGGTCGAGCGCAGTCGCCGGGCTTGAGTATCATCATCGCCGGCTTCACTTAAGGCCATGCCGTCTGCCTGCGGATAGTAATGCAAATCCAGATAATCGAGCAGACGCAGGCCATTTTCCAATTCGTACTGCTGCATCTGCCATAAATACCATTCCACCAGCGGGACGCCGCCGTGGGCCGTGCGATCCGGCGGGTTTTTCCACCAATCGTCGCCGGCGGCTTGATCCAGCGCCGAGTAGAAATAAGCTGTCCAGCCAAAGGCAACCGGGCCAAGAATTTTCGCTTCAGGATCAACCGCCTTGATGGCGGCGGCGTAGCGGTAGGTCAAATCCCGCAATTGGTCGTAACCCAGAGGCTGGGGATGAATATCGCGATGGGCGCGGTGCCACATCATCGGCTCGTTATCAAGATTATAAAACCGGACGCCGCCTTCATCGGCCGAACCATAGCGACTGACGATGTGATTAACCCAACCGCCGACAAACGTTTCGTCGACGGCGACGCTGGTCTCAAGCGGATTGCTGCCGGTGATGGAGGTGCCGTCGGTCCGCAGGCCGCTGCCGCAGCTCCAGACATCATCGAAGGCTTGCTGGTCGGGGTATAGCGTGGCGCTGAAACCACAATCGCGATTACGGCTTTTGGTAGTCCAGCCGATGAGCGGAATGGTCAGGAGGGTTTGCGACGCGGTGGCCTGATTGGCCTCGATAAACTGATCAGCCGCCGAGCCGTCCGGTAGGAGATCGGGGTTGTTGTTGTCATAGGGTGTGTTCATAAAAAACCAATCGCTGCCTTGATTGGTGGCATCGAGCTGCCAGTTGTAGCGAGTGGTGGCTCGGCCGCCCCAGCGGTTGACCGGGAGATTTAGGTCGGCGGCCAGGGCTTCATCGGCAAAATTGAGGCCGTAGATGTTGGGATCGATGGGGTGTTGGTCCAACGAGGCGTTAATGGTCATGGTCAGCCCCTTGTTGAACGACGGGATGGGCAAACCCTTTGGATCGCTAATCAATAGCGAGATATCATCGAGATAAAAAACCGGCTGGACGCTGCCGGCGCTGCTTTGCCAGACAATGCCGCTAAAGAGTGTTTGATCAGCCAACAAACTGACCAGCGGTATCTCGATGGGGGTCCAGATGCCGGCGGATGATGTCACGGCTACGGGGCTGTCAATCAGGTTGTCCTCAATATCGGTGAGGAGGACTTTGATGGTATGGCTGCCTTTATTGCCGCCGTGGATGTAAAAGCGCAGAGTATCATACGTGGAGGTATCGATGGGGATGCTGCTGTGTAGATAGACACCGGCTTGACTTTGGGTATAGATGGCGGACATCGCCTCTTTGCCGGAATTTTTAAAATCGCGCTGGTCTAAATTAACGGTGGTATCCCACGACCAATTTTCCCAATCACGCTCTAACCCATCGCCATAGATTAGCAAATCGGCTTGGGCTTGACTACCCCCTAGCGACCAGACCATTAACCCGATAACCAACCCAATAAACATGTTCAAGAATAGGAAAATTCTCATATATCCACGCTGCCACACTGTTCCACTCCTATTTCTGGCGCTATTCTTTTTTAAAGGCAATACCTCAAACCACGGCATTAACCAGGTTTATGGTGGGGATTGGGGATAATTGGATTGTTAAAATTTCCTTATCTCTTCAACCCGGCTCAAGTAACCTGATTTTTACCGTCAGGTGAGGCATAACCGTTGACCGGAAAAAGGGGCCTTAGGCGGGAATAGCCTATTGCATACCCTTTTGTTGAGTATACCTTGAGCTATAGAGGGCGTAAAGCGTATTAAATTCGGGGTTAACCAGGTATAAAATACGGGATTGCGCCAAGGGAAATAAACCGTCGGTTTTCATAATATTGGCTGTTGTCAGGTATGACCGAATTTGCTATACTGAACTGAGTAAGTGCTACCTACAGGGAAAACTATGACCAAACCGGTTGTTTTTGTCAGCTACAACCACAAAGACGAAGGGGAAAAAGAGGCTTTGCTGGCCCACTTGAGCGTTTTGGAAAGGGCCGGACTGATTGAGGTCTGGGTCGATGATCGAATTGATGGCGGGGCCGATTGGGCCGAGGCCATCAAACAAGCGATTGATCAGGCTCACGTCGCGGTCCTGCTCATCAGCGCCAATTTTCTCACGTCCGACTTTATTTTAGGTTCAGAGGTGCCTGCGTTTTTAGAACGACGCAGCAACGCCGGTGTCACCGTTTTCCCAGTCATCGCTAAAGCCTGCGCCTGGCAAGCGTTCGACTGGCTGAGCAAACTGAATGTCCGGCCCAAAAACGGCCGCCCCATCTGGAGCGGCAGTCCGGCCCAAATTGACGAAGATTTATCGGCCATCGTGACGGAAGTGGCCGCCTTGGCCAAACAGGTCAAGACCCGGCCCGAACCGGGCCCCATCAGCTCGACGCCCGAACCCGCGCCGGAACTTGGTAATAGCCCACCCCCTAGCTTGGAGCCGATCGAGCCGCCCTACGGCACCATGCGTCCCGACTCTCGCTATTACATTGAACGCGCCGCTGATCACAACTGCCTGACGTTGATCGGTCAGCCCTTTGCCAGCACGATTTTTGTACAAGCGCCTCGGCAAATGGGCAAAAGCTCGCTGATGCGCCGCATGATCCACGCCGCGGAAACTCAGTACAAGCAGCAGACCGTCTTCATCGATTTCCAAAAGGTTCCCGGCGAATATCTGGATGATGAAGAGAGTTTGCTAATCGATCTGTGCCTGATGATCAGCGACGCCCTCAATCTGGCCGATGCCACCGACAAATTTTGGGCAGGCCGGCGCACCAATATTGTCAAGTGCAGCCGCTACCTGTCACAGTACGTTTTACCGCAGGTGGCCTCGCGGCTGGTCCTGGCGATGGATGAAGTCGAAAGCATGTTGAGCAGCCCTTTCCGGGCCAACTTTTTTGGCATGCTGCGAACCTGGCACAACGACCGCGTTTTTGACGAGAACTTTGCCAAAATGAGTCTCTTTTTGAGCAGTTCCACCGAACCGTACCTTTTTATCGACAACCCGCACCAATCGCCCTTCAACGTCGCCGAGTTGGTGCACCTGCCGGATTTCAGTCCGGCAGACGTGGCCGAACTCAACCGGCGCCACCACAATCTGTTGACCGCTGATGAACTTGAAGCCTTGATCGAGCTAGTCGGCGGCCATCCTTTTTTAACGCGGCTGGCGTTTTATCAACTGGCGACTCAAAAATTTTCGCTGAAGACGCTATTGGCCCAGGCCAGCGAAGATACCGGCCCATTTGGCGATCATCTCCGCCACTACTTGCTGCGGGTTCTACAAAAGCCGGAGTTGAAAGCCGCCATCGAACACATTGTGCGGTACGAAACCCATGAGGAAAACCAAATCTACCACCGGCTGAAAGGCGCGGGGTTGGTCCGCAAGGAGGGGCAGCGCGTTTACCTGCGTAACCCCCTTTACACCCGCTATTTTGAGGAACGATTGAATGGCTGAGGCGAACATCAAATTGACGGTCGGCGGGCCGGTTCAGGCCAAAGCCGGCACCTATCTCAAACGCCCCGCCGATGACGAGTTGTACCAAGCGTGCCGGGCGGGCGAATTTTGCTACGTGCTGGCCTGCCGCCAAATCGGCAAATCGAGCCTGATGAATGAGACCGCCCGGAAACTGATCGACGATGGCCTGCGGGTTGCTCGGATCGATTTGAATCGGATCGGCCAGGGGGTTGATGACGCCGAGATGTGGTATTTCAACCTGCTCGATGTGCTGGCCGATAACCTACGGCTCGAGGTTGATGTGCAGCGCTGGTGGGATGAGCAGCCCCGCCTGATTAATTTGACCCAACGCTTTTTACGCTTTCTGGATCGCGTGGTGCTGCGCGAACTCGATGAAAGCATCGTCATCTTCATCGACGAGATCGATATGACTCTGGGCTTGTCCTTCACCGACGACTTCTTCGCCGCCATCCGGGTGGTTCACAATGACCGCGCCCAAAATCCCGACTACAACCGTTTAACCTTTGTTTTGCTCGGCGTGGCCACGCCCGACGAGTTGATCAACGACAACACTCGGACGCCATTCAACATCGGGCGTGGCATTATCCTGCGTGACTTTACGCCGGCCGAAAGCGCCCCACTCATCCCGGCTATCATTGCCCAACATTTGGAGCGGGGGCAAGCCTATTTTGATCAAGTTATGGCTTGGACTGGCGGGCATCCCTATTTGATGCAAAAGCTGTGCGCCGAACTTATCAACGTCCCGCCCATGGAGTCGGCGGAGCTGGTGGAAAATCTGGTTCACAAACTTTTTCTGGCCGAGGAAGCGCAAGGGGAGGACAACCTACAATTTGTCCAGACGCGCGTGTTGAGCGATACCCATGCCTTCCGCATGCTGCAACTTTACAAGGAGATGCGGCAAAGTGCGCAGCCGGTGGCCGACAACAAGCCGTCGCCCGCCGTTAACCGGCTGAAACTGTACGGCCTGGTTGTGGCTGAAAATGAAACGTTAAAGGTTAGAAACAAAATTTATGCCGAAGCGTTTGACCTGGCCTGGGCCGATAAGATGATCCGCTACTTGATTAAATCGGGCCTGACGGAGAAACGAATTGGCCCCTACCGGATTATCGAGCAGATCGGCAGCGGCGGCTCATCGACGGTGTATCTGGCCGAAAATGAGCAGCGGCAGAAATTCGCCCTCAAGGTGTTCCGGTCTGAAGCGATTCAAGATTATCCACAAATCGAGCGATATCAAAAGGAAGCGCAGGTGGTGGCCCGGCTTAATCACCCCAATATCATCCGGCTGTTCGATGTAGGGGGCGACAAGGAGCTGTTTTTTATCGCGATGGAGTTCATCCCCGGCGGGTCGGTTAAGAAGCGAATCCAAAACGGGCCGCTTGAAGTAGACGAAGCGCTGGCGATTATCAAGCAAATCGGCCGGGCTTTGAGCTACGCCCACCAACACCAGATTCTGCATCGTAACTTAAGACCCTCTAATATTTTGCTCGATACCAGCCGGCAGCCGCTGCGAGCCGTGGTCAATGATTTTGGCCTGAGCAAGCTGCTGGCCGCGGAAGAATCGACCCTGACGACCACCGGCACGATTCTCGGCTCGCCGTTCTATCTGTCCTATGAACAATGGAGCGGTGCCAACGTGACCTACGCCACCGATCTATACGCGCTGGCCGTTATCTTATTCGAGATGCTGACCGGACGGCCGCCCTTTGAAGGACCATCGCCGATCACCATCATCCAGCAGCAGATGACCACCGATTTTCCCTCGCTGACGACTCAAGTGCCGCAGGTCGATCGGCAACTTGATGAGGTGCTTAAACGCGCCACCGCCAAACAGCCGGATGCTCGTTTCACCAATGTCGCCGAATTTGTTAACGCGCTAGAGACGGTAGAGACGGCCAACCAGTTGGCCGGGGACACAGCCGCTGATGCCGGCCTCACCATCGACCGACCAGAGCCGCCCAAGTCAGATCCTGAACCGATAGCGCCCACTAATAGCATTTTTCAAAAGCTATTTAGGCGCATTTGGAAAGATATGTAGAGGCTGGCACTCAAGTCGGCCATTTATCGATCATTTGGCGGTCAACTAACTCCGTGCTATACTTGTTCGACCTTTCCATATGGGTCCGATAAATTCGACATAAAATTAACCTTCCCTCGCTGCTGCTGTTGTTGTTGTTGTATGGGTTAATTCAAATTCACAGGTCAGAATCGACCTCGTAAACATTATGATCGTGATTTTTATTAGAATAAAAGTAGCCGCCTGCATTGTGGGCGGTATACTGTTGTTTGTGTCCGGGTGTCGACAAGCCCCGGCTGTTGAAAAAGTCCAACTAAGCCGGCCAACGATTGAGCCACAACCGACCCTGACCGTTGTGACCAGCAATGTCAATGACCGAGCGCCGCTGCCGCCGACGGTGGTCCCTGTGTCAACGCCAACGGCTTATGCCGAGCCGATGCCCATCCCCACCCCACCGGCTGAGGGGTTGTATTCCTATCACACCGTAACCAACGGCGAATCGCTGATTTACCTAGCCGATATCTACAACACAGAAATTGAAACCCTGGTTAAGTTAAACCATCTGGATGGCCCCGCGGCGATAATTAACATTGATCAGGTGTTGCGAGTGCCGCTGGACCTCGATAAAACCGCGCCGAACCAGGTGCTGCTCCCTGACAGTGAAGTGGTGTATAGTCCCAGTTATGTCGATTTTGATATCGCCGCATTTGTGGACAGTCAGGGCGGCTACCTGAATGAGTACACGGAGTGGGTCGATGCTCAACAGTTGACCGGGCCTCAAATTGTCGAGCGGGTGGCCGAACAGTACAGCGTTGGGCCTCGCGTGCTGCTGGCCCTGTTAGAATATTACGGCGGCTGGGTGACGAACCCCACCCTCACCGCCACCCAGATCCGGCTGCCGCTAGGTGACAAGAATCCCTTTGGCGACAGCTTGTATCTGTCGATGACCTTCACCGCCAATCGGATTAACGCCGGCTACTACGGCTATAAGCGCGATGGTTTCTGGGTCTTTGAACTGGCCGATCGGAGCCGGGTGGTGACCCAATCGGGTCTCAACGCCGGGACGGTGGGCATACAGAATCTTTTATCAGTTCATGCCGATTGGGAAACCTGGCAGCAAGATTTAGGGCCGGACGGTTTTATGGCCACCTACCGGGCACTGTTTGGTGACCCGGCGACTTATGAGATTCGCCCATTGATCCCCAGCACGCTAACCCAGCCCGAATTGCACTTACCCTGGCGCAAAGGCAAGGGCTTTTATTTCACCAGCGGTCCTCATGCCGGTTTTGTCGACGGCAGCGCCTGGGCGGCTATCGATTTTGGACCGCCCGACGTGTTAGGCAGCTGCTTTTATTCAGAAGAGCCGGTTACGGCGGCCGCCGATGGGGTTATTGTGGTCGCTCGTAATGGGGAGGTGTATCTGGACCTGGACGGGGACGGTAATATCCAAACCGGGTGGGTGCTTTTATATCTGCACACAGTGCCCGATATCGATACGCCGGTCAGCCTGGGCCAACACGTCAAACAAGGGGATGTCATTGGCTATGCCTCGTGTGAAGGCGGCCTGTCTAATTCCAGCCATCTCCACTTTGCCCGGCGCTACAATGGCGAGTGGATGGCCGCAGGCGGGCCGGTGCCAATGAAGTTGTCGGGCTGGGAGGTTCAGCCTAATTCTGTGCCTTATGATGGCCAATTAGTTAAAGGCACAGAAATCCGAGACTCGTGTGAGTGTTGGGATCCGGATGTAAATCTAATTGTCAACATCGACAACTAACTTATCGGCGCGAAATTTGCCAGGCCACGGCCCGATAAAAGGGCAGCTTATTTAAAATTTGTTCATACTGCTCAGTACGCGTCTGCCCCATTTTAGAGCCATGCTCCAAGGCTTGTTTAACCAGATATTCGATCAGGTTTAAATCCTCAGTCGTAAAGTGAGACGCATCATTTTGCGTGTCTGTGTCCATATTATCTCCCACTTTTGAAAAAGTATGGTAACTGCTCGGGCATGTCATTTCGTGGCCGAAGGCGGAGAAATCCCTACAGCGTTCGGCTGCAAACACCCTCCTGGAGGATTTCTCGCTCCTTCGTCGCTCG
>JAGRCC010000775.1 GCA_020433785.1 Anaerolineae bacterium | reverse complement strand
ATCGGCCCCATTCGCGACTACCCGCCGACGCGCCGCATGTTGACCGACGCGATGGCCGAGATATTTGCCGTGGCTATGGGCCATCAGGTCAACCTCCAGCCCGACTTCCTGGAGTCGTGTCTGGCCTTTATCGAGACCTTTCCCCCGGAAGCTACCACCTCGATGCAGCGAGATTGGACTGACGGCTACCCGTCCGAGCTAGACGCCCAAATCGGGGCCGTGGTCAGGCTAGGGCAAGCCGCCGGCGTCGAGACCCCGCTGAACGAATTCATCTACAACAGCCTGATTCTGAATGAGCGTAAGGCGCGAGGGATATAAGCTTATTCAAAGTAAAAGCTCTGTAGCATAAATTGTTAATTTGTGCCACGAATTCGCCCCGCGATTGGAATAATTTAGCAAATTGTTCTACGAACTGTGTAAGTCGTTAGATTTTCCCCGCCAACTTGCCGTCGAACCTCAACTCGTGGAATAATAGACTATGCCGCTAGACCAGACCACTCCGACTGCCATCACACCCGCGACACCGCCATCGATTACGATTACGTTTGGCGATGAAACGCTCACCTTTGTCAGACGGGCCTTCTACGAGGGCCAACGGCTGACGCGCTTTCTGGCCGCTATGTTCACGCTCGGTGTGTTGGCCAGCTTGGTCGCCCTCACCGGCTTCACCTTTGCTAATATTCACTGGCTGTTGGGCCTGCTGCTCAGCGGTGCGGCCTGGTTCAGCTACGAAGTGCTGGCGGCGGCCCTCATTGATCAGCAAGTCATTGAGATAACCACCACGCAAGTCACCTCTCATCTGCGTCCCCTGCCGACTCTCTTGTTTCGGTACCGGCTCAACCGCACCGATATCGAATGGCTGTCCGTAAGGCGCAACAAACCCAGCTTCTGGTCATCCACCTACAGCCTACTGGCCCGCACGCGCGACGGCTCCGAAACCGAACTTTTCTCGGCCAATAATGCCGAGGAGGTTCTCTACCTAGGGTACGAAATCGAGCGGCTGCTGGGCCTGCCGCCCACCCCTGCCGACGAAAGTTTAAGCGGTCTGTTTGCCCACCGGCTGACCGGCTTTGAAGGCTGGCAAGCGCTGGTCAATCGTCACGGAGGGCTGGCCCTGATCAATCGTGGTACGGAACTGGCAATCGGCGGCTCGTACGGCGGCTGCACGGTTGAACTGGCGGTTACGCCCGAAGACGAGTGGAGCGACACCCAACGGATGATCCTGCGCGTCACCCCTACCCCCGACGCCTTGCCCCCGGAACCGCTGTCCGAGGCCCAACTGCTTGATCGGCTCCGGCTGCCGGAAGGCTTGACGCTGACCGGCTCGATTGACCCCGATGGCGACGGGCTGCGCTATCGCCCTCAAGCGCCTATCACCGATTTGGACGCGCTGCACGCCCACCTCGATCTGTTTTGCGGCCTCATCGCGGCCCGTCCCCTCTTCTTTGCCGAGGGGACGCCGCTCATCGAGCTGCTGCAAGAGCCGGTTCTGAACCGGTGGAACCACCCCTTCTACGCCTTGATTAG
Organism: Anaerolineae bacterium; assembly: GCA_020433785.1. Next base: position 1,092 of record JAGRCC010000775.1, on the reverse strand, counting down.
CCGCTGGCTGACCGACATCGCGGCGGAAACGGTCGCTCGCTGGGGCGCGGCGGAACAACGGCTGCTGTGCGGCGACTGTTTCACGACCATCACCCGCCACACGCTGCGGCTCCAATCGCGGGTTGAATATTACGCCTGCCGCGAACATCGCCACAGCCGCGCCGCTATCCCGGTCGCCGGCCAGGTCATCGCGGTACTGGATGAGTCGCTGCCGGAGCCATACACGCTCGACGGCCCTGACCTGCGGGTCAACTGGCTTCAAGTCGGCCGCCTGTTCGATTTCGATGCCGTCGAAATCATCCGCGCCAACGACGAGCAGGCCGAGCGGTTTGCCGTCCAAGTCGGCAACGACACCGACCCCACCCGCCAGGATCACTACGCTCATATGACTTGCCGCATCGCCCCGGAGGCCCCAATGTCTGACAACACCCGGCGGGTGCTGCGTCGCCTGTTCGGTGCGGTTGAGACGGCCTGACCCCCGCCTTGCGGTATCCCCTTTCATTCCCTCGACTTTGCTTGCGCTTTAACCAATCTGTGTTACGCTATTAAGCTTTACTAAACAAAATGTCGTGGGATTAAGACTCCTTCACTTGTCTGAGGTGTTGACTATTGATAAATGCGTAATGCATAACGTCACGAAGCCATAACCATCAATGGAACACGGATTAGACGGATTAGACGGATCAACGCGGATAAAACCCTATCTCGATCAGTGAAAATCCGTTTGATCCGTTTGATCCGTGTTCTATAATTTTCGCGAGTGACGCAAGTTTGCTGCATAAACAGCGTAATGATGAAGCAAATATGATACGCACTACGCACTTCGTATTATACTTAGACAGCCGGTGACGTGTTTGTTAGTTCTTAATAACATCGAGTAGTTCACAGGAGAAACCCTATGTGTGGCATTGCAGGAATATGGCAGCAGGTCGATGAAACGTTAGTACAGGCGATGATGACCCGCCAGGTCCATCGCGGGCCGGACGGCAGCGGGACCTTTATGCGGCCCGGTCGAGGCGTCCTTGGTCATGTCCGGCTGTCGATTATGGACCCGCTGGGCGGGCGGCAGCCGCTCTACAGCGAGGACGGCGC
>JAGRCC010000774.1 GCA_020433785.1 Anaerolineae bacterium | reverse complement strand
CCTAAAATTAAAGGCGTGGCTTTTTCTAGGGTTCGGCCAAAGGCAACGCTGCTGCCAAAAGCGCCCTTGGCCAGGGCGGTATAGGCGGCAATCGGATTAGCCCCTGAAATTAAAAGAATAGCTGCGCCGACCAACAGCGCTAAAATCACTGCCGTCAGGGGAACACTGGCCGCTCGCCAAATTGCCATCAGTTGAGATGTATTTGCCTTGCTGTCAGTTTGTGTTGTCATAGTCATTCCTAAATGTACAACGTGCCTGGTGGCACGTCGTACATAGATTATTTAGTTGTGATCTTGCTTTGCAAAAATGTGAGGTATCGATGTCCAGAAATAGTTTCGTCGGGTAGATGAGGGACTTGCCCTCATCTACCCGGTCTTATTCAAGAAAAAATTTTCTGGAGGATGATAAGATTAGCCGGGATTGTAACCGGTTTCGATGGAGCCATCGAGCAGACCGGTATTGATTTCATCCAGACTGCCTTTGATTTCATCCGAAATTTTAGAGTCAAAATCATGGAAGGGCGCCAGACCCACATCGCCAATGAAATTGCCGCTGGGGAATTCGCCCGAATGGGACATTTCGATCAGCCCCGCTACGCCGGGGGTGATCAATTTCATCGCGCTGGAAACCAGGCAGGTGTGTGCTTCCGGCACTGTTTCCCATTGATCGCTATCGACGCCGATGCAAAAAATGCCTTCATTGCCGGCCACTTCAATCAACGCGCCGTTACCGGTTTTCCCGCCGGCCCCAAATACCACGTCCGCGCCCTGGTCAATGGCTTGTTTAGCGGTGCTAGCGCCCCATTCCGGGTCGGTGAAAGCTACATCCAGCCCGCCGGGGTGGTAGGTGGAGATGAGATTGATGTCCGGATTAATGTAGCGAGCGCCAGATTCATAACCTTCTTTGAAGGCCACGACCGGCGGCACCAGGTCTGTCCCAAGCACGGCGGCGATGGTGCCGGATTGAGTTAACTGGGCAGCCAACGCGCCGGCCATGAAACCGGCTTTATCTTCCGGGAAGATTAACCCGGCCAGGTTGTCAACCGGTTCCACCTGAAATTGATCGACCCCGATGAAATCGATATCCGGGTAATTTGCCGCGGCTGCTGCCGTTGCTTCACCTAAGGCAAACCCTACGGTCACAATTACATCATAGCCGTTCTGAGCAAAGAGATCGATATTAGCCGCATAATCCTTGGCATCGCCGGTTTCGATGTAATCGACTTGCGCGCCAGCTTCACCGGCCATCTGTACCCCTTCCCAGGCGGATTGGTTAAATGACTTGTCGTCAATTTCGCCCACGTCGGTCACCAGGCCCACACAGAAAACTTCTTCGCTAGTGCAGTCGCCGTCAGCCGCCGCTTCTTCAGCCGGAGCCGCTTCCTCAGCCGGAGCTGCTTCTTCGGCCGGAGCCGCTTCTTCTTTCGGCGGGGCTTGAGTTGGCGCGGCGCCGCCGCAGGCACCTAACACCAGGGCCGTTAAGAATATCACGGCCACTAACCAAATTTTTGTGTAACGCATCTTTCCTCCTTTAAGTAAGGCAACAATATTGGGGTTAAAAAGCTTACAGATTGAAACAGAGTAAGAAATTATAGATTTGAAATCACAGCGCTGGCAAATTCGCTGGTTTTTACTTCCTTGGCGCCTTCGGTCTGGCGAGCAAAATCATAGGTCACAATTTTTTGCTCGATGGTTTTTTCGTAGGCGTCTTGAACCATTTTAGCGGCCTCTTTCCAGCCGATATACTCCAGCATCATCACCCCGGAGAACAGCAGACTGCCGGGATTGACTTTGTCGAGGTTGGTGTATTTTGGTGCCGTGCCGTGCGTGGCTTCAAACAGGGCTACGTGGTCGGCAATATTGGCGCCGGGGGCAATGCCCACCCCACCCACTTGGGCGGCCAGGGCGTCGCTAAGATAATCGCCGTTGAGATTGGGACAGGCCAAAATGCTAAACTCGGTCGGCCGGAGCAAGGCCAACTGGAAGATAATATCGGCAATACGGTCTTTGATGACCACTTTGCCTTCGGGCTGATGGCCGTCATATTCGCTCCAGAGTTCGTCCTCGGTAATGGTCACATCGCTGAACTCTTCTTTGGCTAACTCATAGCCCCATTTGCGGAAGGCGCCTTCGGTGAATTTTTGAATATTACCTTTGTGAACCAGCGTGACGCTGTCCAAGCCGCGGTCGAGCGCATATTGAATGGCCTTGCGAACCAGACGCTTGGTACCGAACGCGCTGATGGGCTTGATACCAATACCAGCCCCTTCAAAGAAATTCGCGCCCATTTCGTCACGCAGAAAATCGGCCAATTTGGCGTTTTCCGGCGTACCGGCTTCGTACTCGATCCCGGCGTAGACATCCTCCGTATTTTCCCGGAAAATGACCATATTGACGTTTTCCGGCTCTTTGACCGGGCTGGGCACACCTTTATACCAGCGTACCGGCCGCACACAAGCGTACAAATCGAGCACCTGACGCAGCGTCACGTTCAAGCTACGGAACCCACCGCCCACCGGGGTTGTCAGCGGCCCTTTGATGCCGACAATAAATTCACTAATGGCATCAAAAGTCTCATCCGGCATATAGTTGCCGTCATAAATTTTGGCTGCTTTTTCTCCGGCATAAATTTCCATCCAGGAGACCTTGCGCTGTCCGCCGTAGGCGGCCTGCACAGCTGCATCCCAAATGCGCTTGCTGGCTGTCATAATGTCGTAGCCAATACCATCACCTTCGATAAAGGCTAAAATGGGATTATCCGGCACCTGTAATTTACCATCTTCAACGGTGATTTTTTCTCCGTCTTGGGGAACAATAATTTTTTCGAATGCCATCTTTTTTTCTCCTAGAAGTTTTTATGGGGTGGCAAAAACAATGAAACGAATATAACCGAGGGTCGGGCCAAATGACCCAAGCAGTTAATATTGCATCAGATTGTTTGAGGCCATTGTTGACCGGTTATTTGTCCGACAAAACTTCGAATCGAGTTTGCCTCATTGCTTATTACAGTTAGGCGTGTATTTTACTTTCAGGCGCAATCTTTGTCAACGCCAGGCGATACCCCTAAGCAATTTCAACGATAGCCTCAGCAGAATGGCCCAGTTTTAGCAATTTATCGAGAAGTCGCTTCCCAGAAGTCGCTTCAATGAATAGACTAACCGGACGAGGCTTACAGCCCAAAGCAACCGGACCACTCTTTTGCCGGACAATCTAAGCCCGCTCTCGGGGCGGCAGTAAGGTCGTCCCTAAATCAGCCGCGATCTGTTGGCGAAATGCTTCGTCATCGATACTAAACATCTGGCCGTTGGCCCCTTGGGCAAAGCGGCTGGCCAGCCACAACACGGCTTGGGCCGGTTCATTAGGCGAGCGTAATTGGCCTTGATCGTACCAGTCCTGCCAATTCGAGGCCAGGGGGAAGATATGTTTCGGCGTTTGGCGCATGCTGGCCTGCATCGAGGTATCGACAATGCCGGGCCGCAGCACCGTGACCACAATGTTGGTCTCTGTCAGTTCAGCGGCCAGGGTGCTGGAAAAGCGTTCCAGAGCGGCTTTGCTGGTGTTGTAAGCACTGGCCCCGATGATATCTCGTTCAGCGGCCCCAGATGAAATGTTAATAATTCGCCCGCTGCCTTTTTCTAACATATGGGGCAACACGGCCCGGGCGCATAAATAGGGGCCGATAACGTTGACGGCGATCAGCTTTTGCCAGGCCACCGGCGACGTTTCCCAAACCTTGCCTAACGGTTGAACCATTGCGGCGTTGTTGACCAAAATATCGACCCCGCCAAAAGCCCGCAAGGTTAATACCAGTAGGTTGTCGATTTGGCTAATACCGCTGACATCGGTGGGGATAGCCAGCGCCTTGCCCCCCAAGTGTTTGATTTCGTCAGCCACGCTGGCGATCTCATCCTTTGAGCGAGCCACTAATACCACCGCCGCGCCGGCAGCGGCCAGGGCCAAAGCCGCCGCTTTGCCAATTCCGCGACCAGCGCCGGTAACCATGGCCACTTGATTCTTTAAAAGTGTGGTCATCAATTATCTCCTCCAGATAATAATCCTGGAATTATAGTAGAGACCCGAATCAGCGACAAATAGCCGAGAATTTTCCCTACTCGCAGTTATTGACGTTTTTAGCGTTTAGAATTACGATTGGTACAGGTCGCTCTTACTAAATGTCAGTTTATTAGCCCTCCATGACGGATAACAATAAATCAAAAACCGAATTAATCGATGAGCTTAACCAGCTGCGTCAGCGAGTGGCTCAATTAGAGGTGCTGACCCTGGAAATCCCATCGGAGTTGGAGCCGATGACCGATCGCCGGTCAAACAATGACTACGGCGATCAGGATCGGACTTACTTGCTCGAGCAGCTCCAAAAGCAGAATAAATATCTGGCCGCGCTGCACGATACCACGCTCGATTTGATGAATCGGCTCGATCTGACCGATTTGCTGCAAGCGGTGGTAATTCGGGCTGGACAATTATTAGATACCGAGCATGGTTTTATTGGTTTGGTCGAGCCGGATGAGTCGGCCGTTGCCATTAAAGTGGTAACCGGCGTGTTCGCCACGCGGACCGGGGTGTGTATGGGACCTAACGAAGGGGTGGCCGGCACTGTGTGGCAATCCGGCCAACCGGTTGTTATTGACGCCTACGACCACTGGTCCAATCGCTCGCCGCAAGTGATCAATAATATTCTGGGAGCGGTCGTAGGAATTCCGATTAAATCGGGGAGCAAGGTGATGGGTGTTCTGGGCTTGGGTTTGTTGCCTGGAAGCAATCAGCGTTTCGGCCAGCCCGAAGTTGAACTATTAACCCGTTTTGGGCGGCTTGTCTCGATTGCCCTGGAAAATGCCCGGTTGTACGCCGTGGAACAAGCGCGACTGGAGGATCAGGCCCGCCGGATAGAGCAGTGGCGCCAAGTTCAAGAGATTTCTGCCACGCTTAACACCTCCCTTGATCTCGATCAGGTGCTGCATACGGCTTGCGAAATGTTCATTAACCTGGTCACCGTCGAGCACTGCGGCATTATATTGGTCGATGAAACGGGCGAGTATGGCCAGTTGGTGGCCGAATTTCCTCGCACCGAATTATGGGGCATCAAGATTCCCATTAACCCGGTTATTCAACAAATACTCGCTAACCGGTCCCTATTTGTCAGCTCCAATGTACCCGACGATCCGATCGTTAATGAGTCCCTCTCGTTGCAATCATTGGGCGTCAAATCGATTCTGATTGCACCGTTGGTTGTTCAGGGGCAGGTTATCGGCTCGATTGGCCTGGACGCGACCGAACAGACCTACCTCTTTTCTGAAGAAGAGCAAAAGATATGCCAGGTGGTGGCCGGCCAGATCGCCATTGCCATCGCTAATGCCCGCACCTTTGCCGCCGAACGGACGGCCCGCAATCAGGCCGATACCCTGCGCGATGTAGCCGCCATTCTAAATGAAACCCTAGACCGTACCGAAGTTTTGACCCGCATCTTGGCTCAACTCAAGCGCATCATCACCTACAGCAGTTGTTCGATTATCCTCCGCGAGCTTGAAACCTTTCAAATTGTGGCTACCCACGGCTTTGATAACCCGGAGCGATTTGAGGGGATGACCTTTTCGCTGGTCAACCGGCCCCATTTGAAGCAGCTTTTTGACACGCACCAGCCGCTGGTCATTTCCGATACCGCGCTTTACGAGGGGTGGCGCGAGGAAGCGGCGGTTACTATTAGAAGCTGGATCGGTGTGCCGCTCATTTTTGCCGGGGCGTTGATCGGGGTGCTGTCGATTGATCACGAACAGCCCAACTTTTATGTGCAAACGGACGCCGGCCTGATTACCGCCTTCGCCGATTTGGCCGCCATCGCCATTCAAAAATCGTGGCTGTATGACCAGGCCCAGCAAGAGATTATCGAGCGAAAACGCGCCGAAACCGAATCGCAGCAGGCCAAAGAGGCGGCCGAAAACGCCAACCGGGCCAAGAGTACCTTTTTGGCCAATATGAGCCACGAGCTTCGAACGCCGCTCAATGCAATTATCGGTTATAGCGAGATGTTAATCGAAGACGCCCAGGCGGCTGCGCTGGATGATTTCGTCCCCGATCTGAAAAAGATAAATGAAGCGGGCAGTCATCTCCTGTCGGTCATCAGCGACATTCTTGACCTGTCTAAAATCGAAGCCGGCAAAATGGAGCTATATCTGGAAACGTTTGAAATCAGCAATCTGATCGATGATGTGGCCCTGACCATCCAGCCGCTGGTGGAAAAAAATCAGAACAATCTCATTGTTCAGTACAGGAAAGATATCGGGATTATGTCGGCCGATATGGTTAAGATCCGCCAGGCGCTGTTCAACCTGCTCAGCAACGCCGCCAAATTTACCGAGCGCGGCACAATTACTTTAACCGTATCGGCTGAAAATGTCGAACTGGCCCTGCCCGCTCATCCCTCCACGGTCGAGAGGGATACAGCCGACGCCCTGCATCTCTCTTCGTACTGGATCAGCTTTTCCGTATCCGATACCGGGATTGGCATGAGTCCGGAGCAAGTGGATAAACTGTTTCACGAATTTGCCCAGGCCGATATCTCGACCACCCGCAAATATGGCGGAACCGGCCTGGGACTGGCCATTACCCAGCGCGTGTGCCAAATGATGGGCGGCGATATCACCGTAGAAAGCGAGCTTGGCGTCGGCTCGACCTTTACCATCTGGCTGCCGCGTGATGTTGAGCCGGTTGTACTGAGATAGGGAACGCTACTTCTCCACCTCAAGACCGGCTTTTTCCCAAGCCACAATTCCCCCAGTCATATTATGAACATTGTCATAGCCATTGTTCCGCAGAAAATCGGTCACCTGCCCGCTCCGATTGCCACTGCGGCAGCTTAAGATGACCGTTTTGTCTTTCGGAATTTCGGACAGCCGGTTAGACACTTCGCCCATCGGGATCAGCGTTACACCGGGAATGTGGCCTTGATCGTATTCCCACTGCTCCCGCACATCGATTAACACCACGTCCGGATTATCCTGAACCGCCGCGGCCGTCTTGACATCGACGTCAGCCGGCAAGTTGGCGACATCGATTTCCCCTGATGTGGCTGGTTCCGAACCAGCTTGACCGGTGCAAGCCGCCAGCGCTAGAGCAAAAATAACAAGGGTAAAGGGAATTAGATGTTTCATTGATATATCTCCTGAAATTCGTTGGTTGAGTTTATAGAGTTTATGAAGTTCATTTGTCGGCCAATTATCAATTGTCACTTATCAATTGTCAATTTTTAACTCCACCTGCCCGCCGGTGGCTTCGGCCAGGTCGTCGGCAAAGGCCGGCAGATCGTCAACGATAAACGTAAGGGTTAACGTCACCTCGACCGCGAAATCCTCAGCCTCGATCTGGCCCTGATGCTGCTCGACCAGCCGCCGGCACGATTCGTAAAAGCTGTAGGGAACGGTCACTAACACGGTCTGCCGTTCGACCTTTTCGGTGACGGGCAGTTCGGCCAGCGCCAGTTGAGTCGTTTCAGTGTAGGCTTTGACCAGCCCGCCGGTTCCCAATTTGATGCCGCCAAAGTAACGGATAATGACCACGGTCACGTCGCCCAGATCACTCCCTTTGACTACCGCCAGGGCGGGCCGGCCGGCCGTGCCGCTCGGTTCGCCGGCGTCGCTCATCCCGTGGGTGACACTGGCGCCGTGCCCCACAGCAAAAGCATAGACGGCGTGGCTGTGGTTAGGCTCTTCGCTTTTGACCTGTTCAATAAAGGCCTTGGCGTCTTCAACCGTGGGGGTGTAGGCGGCCCGGCCGATAAATACGGAATTTTTGACGCGATGCTCTATCCGCGCCTCGCCGGCGGGAATGGGGTAACGTTGGCTCATACTGAAAGGATACCATAATCGGTCGATCAATGAGAAATTTGATTGGCCCAGTTTCAGTCAATTGATCGAGGAAATTTCCCAAATGAGCAGGCTGGTTTGGTCCGTTTCCGTATTTAATAAAACTGGATCAATCTATTTGGACGTATATTTGATCTGACCGGCGTGGTGGTGTAAATTAATACGATGACTGACTACACGTTTATCTGTTATACCCACGAAGATACGCGCTTTGCCAAGAAGTTGGCCGGCGAGTTACAGCGGCGCGGACTTGAAATTTGGCTTGATCAATGGACCGCGGTGGATAATGCGCCCTGGGACCGGGGCGGTCAGAAGGCCCTGCAGGATTGCCGCCATTTCTTGCTGGTGTTGTCGCCGGCAGCGCTCAATTCGTGGGTGGTTAGAGACCAAACGCTGCTGGCGGTTAATCAGGGCAAAGCCATTATCCCGGTCATCTGCCAAACCTGCTCGCTGCCGTCGATATTACCGGCCGAGCCGGTGATTGATTTCTCGCACGGTCAATTTTCCCAGCGGATCGAGCAGCTTCTGACTGATGTCTATGGTCACTTCGATCAACCAAGACAGCCGCTTCAGCGACCGGCGGCGACTGCTCCAATGAGGCAACTCCCCAGTTGGTCATGGCCGAGCGCCGTGGTGCTCATCCTGCTGGCGTTGAGCGCGGCGATATTTTATCGCTGGCCTCGATCGGCCGGCGAACCGGCACTCGTTCCGGCTGAGATTGAACCGGTGTCTCTGGGGGAACCGGTGTATGTGCCGACGGTCGATACGTTTCAGGCTATCGATCCCCAATCGACGCCCATTAAAACATTTCGGCGGACTAAAGACGGTAACTTGATGATTCTGATTCCCGCAGGTGATTTTCTCATGGGCAGCGCTGCCTCAGACCCGGACGCCGGCGTGGATGAACTGCCCCGCCATGTAGTTTATCTGGATGAGTTTTGGATTGATGAGCTTGAAGTGAGCAACTACCACTACCGCCAATGTCTTGACGCTGGCGGGTGCTCGCCGCCGCAATTGGGCAGTGGCCTTTTCATTGGCGACGATTTGCCCGTGGTCGGTGTTAATTGGGAGCAGGCGGCTGAGTATTGCACCTGGGCCGGTGCTCGGCTGCCGACGGAAGCGGAGTGGGAAAAAGCCGCGCGCGGCGTAGACGGCCGTCTTTTTCCCTGGGGCGATGAGTTTGATGGGGCGCTGCTGAATTACTGCGATGCTAACTGCGTGGCCGACTGGCGCGATTTTGGCGCTGACGACGGCTATCGCTACACCGCCCCGGTGGGCAGCTACCCGGCCGGCGCCAGCCCTTACGGCGTTTTAGATATGAGCGGCAACGTGTGGGAATGGACAGCCGATTGGTATGGAGACGATACGTATGCCCAGTCGATCTACAAAAACCCCACCGGCCCTGAAACCGGCTTGCAGCGGGTTATCAGAGGCGGCTCCTGGTTTTATCCAAGCAAAAGCCTAAGGGTCGCTCGACGGCACAAGGATATTCCAAACAGCGCTTATGATAATATCGGTTTTCGGTGTGCTGTTTCGCCACTTCAGCCGGTTTCGATTAAGGATAAGGGTGGTAGCTAGGTTGTGACCGCGTAAGTATGGGATAGTTCGCAGTAACGGCTTTAGCGGCCTAAGTCATGCGGGATGACTGTGCTTCGTTGATCAAGAGCAGTACCGTCAATGCTTCTTCTCGTATTTTGGTTGTGCTTGATTGGATGTGGCCTAACGCTATAAAAACGGGGACGTTTTGATTGATCAGTTCACTGTATTCCTGGGTGGTGCCTCGCATCAACTGAATATTGACTAGCCCAATAACCAAGACCGAGAGAGCAACCAAAATAAATAAAGAGGCCAATTTTATTCTTAGAGACATATTGAACTCACTGAATAGAAATTCCTACCAGAGCATGCCCACTATTTCTCGCGGTATACGCGTTTTTAAAGCACAAAATTAAGGCGATGGTTTTGGGCGTAGCCTTGAGGCCAGGTCACGTAGTTGAGAAAAACTAATCGGTTTGAGCAGGACGATATTGGCTTTACTGCGCAGCTTTTCGGCCATTAGTGTGTCGGCTGTGGCCAGCATCACCCGGGTGGCCGCCAGACGATCATCGCTGCGGATGTGTTCGAGTATTTGGCTACCGCTAACTCCCGGTAGGTGCAAATCTAAAAGAACGACACTAGGTACAGTTTCAGCCAGTTTGGCTAAGGCTAGCTTGCCATCATTAATAATTTCCGTATCGTACTTAGCTTCCTTTAAAGCCATGTTAAAGATGTCGGCTAGTTTTGGATCATCCTCAATGATTAAAGCTAAAGGGTTATTTTCTTTATTATGACTCATATTGTTGATGATATGCCGTAATTAAGGGCAATGTAATAGTGAAGGTTGATCCGGCGTCTAACTTACTTTGTAATTCCAGCCGGCCCTCCATCATTTGGGTTAGCTTGTGAACAATCGATAAGCCCAATCCGGAGCCGAAATTGCCTCGGGTAGCCGTACCGTCAACCTGGCGAAACGGCTCGAAAATATATGCCCTGGCCGCATCGGGGATGCCGATGCCCGTATCTGAAACCTGGATGACCCAATTGGACGCATCTGAGAGGTAAAACTTAAACTCGACGGACCCATTCTGGGGCGTAAACTTAATGGCATTGCCGACCAAATTGATCAGGATTTGGCGCAGCCAGTAGATATCGCCATCGATAATAGGGGATAGGTTGGGGTCAATATCATAGGTGAGGTTGATGTGTTTGGCTGTGGCGTCCACGTTTGTAGAAAAGTAGACCATTTCCGCCAGTTCTTTGAGGGAAACCGGCACTTTCTTTAGGGTCACATTACCCGACTCGATCCGGGCCTGATCGAGCAGGTTGTTAACAAAATTGAGGAGTTGTCCGGCGCTTTCCATAATACTATAGGTAATCTTTTTTTGTTCGTTAGTGATAGGGCCATACACACCGACTTGTAGCATTTCAGTGTAGCCATAAATCGCGCCTAGCGGGGTCTTTAAGTCGTGGCTGACATTAGCCAGAAGTTCCGATTTCAAGCGGCTGGCCTCCATTGCTCGCTCGTGGGCCTCAATCAACGCCTGCTCAGCCGCCTTTTGGTGGGTAATCTCGATGACCACGCCGTAGATGTAGCGATTTTGGCTGTCGATATGGGTTTCGACCCGACCGCTGTCACGTACCCAGACAATTTCGCCGTCAGCTCGTATTAGTCGATATTCAATCTCGCTGTTGCCGCCGCCCAGCAACATTTTGGCTTGTTTGGCGGCATCGGCCCGATCATCGGGATGAATGACTTGCGTTGGCCAGAAACTCCAGTCGGCTAGAAATTTTGTCTGAGGATAGCCGGTCAAATTTTCGACATTGGGCGAGATATAACCGTTGACCAGTTGCCCCTCTTGCGTGAATTCGGTCATGTAGATGTGGGCACTGACCGAAGCGAGTACCTGCCGCAGCCGGGCCTCGCTATCTTGAATTTCTTTGGCCGACAATTGTTGTTCCAGGGTGGCATTGATCCAATTGCCCATCAAGTGAATAAAATCCAAATCGACCGGCTCAAAGGGGGGGGTTTTAGGGGTCATGCTAAAAAAGTTGAGCGTACCGTAGCGTTGTTTGTTAATGCGGATAGGTGTCCCGATGTAGCTTTCTATCTTGGTTTTTTCATAACTTGGGTGGGTTCGCCATTCCGATTGGCCCATATGAGAGATGGACATGGCATCCTTATGGGCCAAGGTAATGTGGCAGGGCGTCTTATCAAAGGGAAGAATTTGCTCCTTTTCCAGACCGACCGCCACTGACCTAACGATATGCTGGACCTGGCACTGGTTATTTGTTTCGTCAATCCGGCTAACAATACCGACATCTAAGTTCAAAAGCCGGCAGCCGAGACTCAGCACGGCTTCGATCTGCTCTTCGAAAGAGAGTCCGGCGGTGGAGAAAACTTCATACAGTGCCCGCATGCGCTCGATTTGATTTTGTAAAGATTGCTCTGCCTTTTTTTGATCGGTAATGTCTGTAACCACACACAGGAGTTGATCGACCTCGCCCGCATCATTGATAAGCGGGCGTTTGATGGTTTGCCGCCAAGAGATGGTGCCGTCCGGTTTTTCAATGCGCTGTTCGGGATAAAACAGGTCGCGTTTGGAAGTGATGACGGTCAGATCATCACGTTGGTACTGTGCCACGGTGGCCTGGTTATTGATGATGGCTGCATCGGTTTTGCCGATAAGTTGCTCAACCGTTGTGCCATGGGCGTGAGCAAATGATTTGTTGGCCAGCGTAAAGCGCCCCTGCCTATCTTTGGCGAAGATAAAATGGGGATTGATATCAATCACCTGGCGTAGAAAAGCGCGCTGGTTTTTGATTAAATCTTCGGCTAGTTTGCGTTCGGTAATGTCCTGCAAAACACCCGTGAACAGAATCTCGTTGCCAACTTGCCCCTGGCTGATCAACACTTCTAATGGAAAGGTGGAGTGATCGCAACGGACGCCGGCTAGTTCTTGCCTCCGGCCGATAAGATTTAACGACCAAAATGAGGGATCGAGCGGATGATGGGCCTCATTGGGCGAAGCCAGCAGCATGCTAAACGGCTGCCCTATGGCCTGAGCGGCCGAAAAACCAAACATCGCTTCCGCACCCGGATTAAAGCTGGTTAGTAATCCATCTTTTGAAAAGGTAATAATGCCGTCTTGAATGTCTCTGACGATAGCTTCAGTGGTCATAACCGCTTTCTGAAGGGCATCGAGGACTTTATTATATAGGCCGGCCATTTGACCAATTTCCGTAAAGGGCTCCACCGGAACGCGTAGATTAATATCGCCGGTAGCTGCCTGATGTTCCATTGCCTTGAGAAAATCTAGAATTTCAGTAGTTGCCCCATGTTCAGAGACATTCAGGCCAATCTGCTCATCCTCTAAACTGACCCGCAAAGGTCGGCGCCGATCGATTGATTTAATCAGGAGGTATCCCAGCCCAAAGGCCCACAAACCGCAGACAATAATCCCCGCCAATTGAACGCCAGCCTGTTCCAGACGCGTTAAGCCGGTGCCCATCAGCGTTAAATTTCCGAAAATAGCCACGGCCAGTGTGCCCCAAATTCCGGCCCCAAGATGAACCGGTATCGCGCCGACGGCGTCGTCAATTTCGAATTTTTCTAAGGTAAAATCGACCGCCATCATGACAAAACCGCCAACCGCGCCGATCACAATGGCCGATAGTGGCGACACAAACGGCGCCGAAGCGGTAATCGCCACCAGGCCGGCTAACACCCCATTCATCAGAAGTTCCACTTGAAATCGCCCGTATGTACGCCAATCAAATAGCAGAACGGCCGTACTGCCGGCTGATCCGGCCAGGATCGTGTTAAAAATAATGACCGGGACGCGATCGTTAAGGCTTAAGGTGCTGCCGCCGTTAAAACCGAACCAGCCTAGCCAAAGGAGGAAAACACCCAAGACCGCTAGTGGCATGTTGCTGCCCGGAATTTTATTGGGACGCGCGCCGGCTACAAAGCGACCCATGCGAGGGCCAATGACCAATACCGCTGCCAAAGAAATCCAGCCACCGACACTGTGGACGACGGTGCTGCCGGCAAAATCAACAAATCCCCAATGGCCCAGCCAGCCGATTTTGTCTCCGTCGGCCGCCCCATTCCAGGCCCAGTGGCCAAAAATGGGATAAATGAGTCCCGACAGCAGCACGACCATGATCGTGTATCCCTTGAAATTAATCCGCTCAGCAATAGCGCCGGATAGAATGGTCGTGGCCGTGCCGCAAAACATGGCTTGAAAGATGAAGAAGGCGATTAAGTGCGGAGTTGTTTCCGTTGACCAAAAAAAGCCGGATGAGCCGACCCAGCCGGCTTGGCTGAGGCCAAACATTAGCCCATAGCCAAAAGCCCAAAACAACAAGACTGACAAGCCGATATCAATCAAATTTTTGATAGCGACATTAATGCTGTTCTTTGAGCGGGTTAGCCCCGACTCTAAACAGGTAAAACCGGCTTGCATCAAAAATACGAGACCAGAGCAGAGTAAGACCCAGGCGGTGTCGAGAAGAGATTGGTTCATCAGCTATTCCTTTTTCCTAGGCGATGGGTAATGATGGTTTTGTGAAGGTCCATTAACTACTGCGCCCTTACACTGGTTAATTCAATAATACCCGAATTTCATCAAAAATTACAACCTTGTTGATGGGATAAGTACAAAAGAAGGATGAGTTTTAGTAATTGTAGCGGTGGCGTAGCGGAACAACCCTTTTTGGCGTCAGCCAAAATGAGGGGGTTGGAAAACGCCACAATAATAATCGATATGACTTCGCCGGCCGCGGGCTGCGTGGTCTATTAAATCGTACCGATTGTTAGCTGGGGTCTGTCTTACTGGGGATCAACGGTAGATGAATGGTAAAAATACTGCCTTTGCCCTCTTCACTTTCCAGCGAAATATAGCCTCCCATGAGGGTTGTCAACTGTTTCACAATAGACAATCCTAACCCGGCTCCGCTGGTGTCCGATTTGCCGGCTGTATCAACTTGACGGAATGGTTCGAAAATATAAGGCTGCTCCGCTGTCGGAATCCCGATACCGGTATCTGACACTTGTAAGGCCCAATGCTTGGTATCCGGGCGGTATAACCGGACATGAACCGTGCCTTCCGTGGTGAATTTGATAGCGTTACTGACTAAGTTGGCTAAGATTTGCTGAACGCGATCCGGGTCGCCGGTGACTGTTAGGGGGACATCGGGGCCAATATCAGTGATGAGAGTCAAGCCTTTGGTATGAGCCGGTACGCTCATATTTGATTGGACTTGGTTGACAATATCCGAGGGGACGAATGAGGTAATGTTTAACTTGAGTTTACCGTCTTCCAATTTGGCCTGGTCAAGCAGATCGTTGACCAGATTGGTTAAATATTTGGCACTCTTAATAATGCCGGAAATGGTTTCGCGTTGTTTATCGGCCAAAGGGCCGTGTGCGCCCATCTCCAGAAGTTGAGCGTAACCCAAAATAGTGGTTAACGGGGTGCGCAAGTCGTGGCTTACATTAGCCAGCAGCTGGCTTTTAAGGCGGCTGGCTTCCAGGGCTCGATCCCGGGCCAGCAGTAAAGCTTCTTGCGTTTTCCGGCGGGGCGTAATATCGCTGATGATGCCATAAACCGTCGCGCCCGATTTACCATCGGCATTTTTATCGACCTGGCTGCTGTCGCGTACCCAGACAACTTGCCCGTCAGCCCGCTTTAGACGATATTCAACCTCATTTCCCTGTTGATTAGCTAATTTAGCTCGATGTTCAAGGAAAAGCGGTTGGTCATCGGGATGGATTATCGACTGCCAAAATGTTGGATCAGCTTGGAAGGTTTCGAGGGGATAGCCCGTTATGGTTTGGATGTTTTCTGACAAAAAATGGGTGGTGGTGCCACTCTCTTGACTCAAATCTGTCACATAAATATGGTCGCTAATAGTCGAGACCACTTTGTGCAAGGTTGTGTCATATTGCTGCGAGTCATTCATAGAGCGTTTTACGCTCGCTTTTAGCTCTATCTTCATAGGATATTAAGCCACCGCGAGACTTCCTCTCTACTGGCGTAATTATAATGTTAATCGTATAGCCTGATCTAATAATAGGTTTATGAGAATTAGCTGCTAATTATAAGTTTTACCGGCATTGTGGCAAACCGCAACCCCCATACAAAAATCAATATTAAGCAGCGTATTACTTCGCTCTAAGCGATCGGCTGGCGGTAGCGACATTCGAATAGTTGGGTGCCGTCGGGCTCAAATTCAACTTTGGTCACGCCGTCGGCTTTGAAGCCGACCCGCTCATAAAAACGCTTGGCCGGCTCATTGGCTTCGAGCACCCACAGTAATAACTCTGAAAATCCATCCTGGTGCAGCACTTCTTTCGCCGCCCCAACCAGCGCCCGCCCGCACCCGTGGCCCCAACTTTCCGGATGTAAATAAATGGCGTAAATTTCTCCTACTTTCTGCCGGTCCACATCTTTGTCGCGAGTTGCCCCACACATCACAAAACCTTCCACTCGCTCGGCTACTTCCAACACCAGCACGTGGCCTTTGGTTTGGACCAGCCACGTTTGCCAATTTTCTTGCCGATGCTCAACCGACAGATTATCGAGCATCTTATCCGGCAGTATCCCCCGGTAGGCGGCTTGCCAGGATGCCACATGCACCTCGGCAATGCGCCTGGCATCGGCCAACTGAGCCTCTCGAACGGTAATCACTTTGGTTAAGCCTTATCTGACCGGCATCAGCAATACCGTACCCCACGTCGTTGGATTTTGCCAGTCGCGATTTGGTGAGGACGAAATAATACATTGTTGAGCATTGCTCCCCGGCGTGTCGTTGTCGCTGACGCTGACTACCACGCCGATTTTATCCCCCTGGCTTCGCTCAAAACCGATACTCCGCCACGGCACGGCAGCTTCGAGAAAATAACCGGTGTCGGTTGGCGTTACGGCCACCGTCGCATCAACGAGCGGCCGGGAGGCCAGCGAACTTAACTGCCAAAAAGCGGCGCGCGGTCCGGCCGTATTGGGCGAAAAATCGATCTGGACATCATCGGCGCTAAGTTGGGCCTGGTCGAAATCGCTGTTCAAATCCAAATCAAGCAGCAGTTGGGGCGAGTCGCCTAAGAAGAGACGCTCATCATTGCCCGAATAGGTGACTAAGCCGTCATCATTAACAATGAAAGCGGCGTAAAGAAACTCTTTATCAAAGGCTAACTGCATTCGAGCGCTCAGATCGGTCAGGCTGCCGGCGTTGGGATAGCGCGTTGAACAACCTTCATCGTGGGTGATGGTTGCCAGCGTGGTCCAGCCGAGGCCCCATTGAGCCAGTTCGTCCCAATCATCAGTCTCCCCATCGATGACGATAGGCCCGACCGAACTATCATTCCCGACAAACGGCGCTTGAAAACTCCCATTTTCAGACGAACGATCGGCCGAAGTCGCCAGAATATTGACCACGGCGTCGCTTTGTAGATTCTCGGTAATCGGCCGCACCTGGATCTGATCAACCACTTCTCTGGTTTCACCGGGCGGCGTCAAACTCAGTCCCAGGAAACAGGCATCGCCCAAGGCCAGGCGGGCTTGGTAAAAAAATCGCTGATCCCGCAGGCTAAGAGTTTTGATTTCGCCGTCATCGGCATCCAGCATAACCCGGCCGATTTCATCATCGACCGCATCAAAAACCTGAAGCGACCCGTTGCCGGCGGTAGTTCGGTTAAAAACACCTACATCGAGGGCCTGAACCCGGGCCTGGATGGCGTTGAAATCCAGATCGATCACGCCATTAACTACGGCCACATCCTGCACGCCATCGCCGTTGCAATCTTCTAGCGTATAACTGGGATTGCCATAAATTCCTTGAGGATCAAGGGTCACCATTACGGCACCCTGGCTATCCCGGCCAAATTCAAACGGTGTGCCCGGCGGAGCCAGGTAGGGAATGGCGCCGGTATCGGCCAAAATGTTGGCCGGCGCCAGTAAAAGTTCGCTAAGAATGACTTCCGGGTTGCTGTTGCGAGCTTGCGCCAGCCAGGCTTCACTATTTTTGCCGGCCGGGATAACCGGCCCCGGCGCTCCAGACGCCGTCACCCAACGGGCTTCCCCCGTGGTTAGCGTTTCGGTTGTGCCTCCGGAGGTTACTTGGAGATCGCCGGCCTTGGCTTCCAGAGCCACAATCCATTCCAGGCCGTTCTCGACCTCGGTAATAACGGCGAAGCGCGTACCGGTCGCCTGCACGATAGCATAAGTGGTTTGCACCGTTAAGCGCTGCTGTCGATTAGGCTCCTCGGTCAAGTCAAATACCACAATGCCGCCGCTTTGCCGTATCTCCATCTCAATCGTCTCGGCCTCGGGTAGATACTCTTCTACCCGCACTTCGCTGCCTTTAAGCAGTTCCATGGTCAACTGCTCGCCGACTCGAACCAAGGCCCGGCCGTCAACATCAACAGCGGCAGCTTGGTCCGCAGCCAGCGTTACTTGTTGCAGAACTTGAACCGCCCGGCGCTCCTCTCCTTGCCCGGCAAACACGCCATCGCGAGCCGCTTCCAGAACAATCCGATTCTCATCCTGTCCGTTTTGATACAAAGTCTGATCTGGACCCAGAACCACGTTGTTCGTAGTACAGGCCGATAACCAAATCGGCCACATCAGAAGCCATACCCGCAAAATTTTTCCCGGAGACATTAAGCCCTCCATTAGCTTGACAATGGCCCATCTCATTGTCGTCTACAAAGTTCCCAAAGATAACTAACATCGGATTTTACTATACCTCATATGAAACGCAATAAATGGGTATAGTCAGGTTTAACGGCTCAAATGACAGGCGCTTTAGACCAAATACAGAATGCTGACAGAAATAAAACGCTCCAATTGGCGCGATTAAGGCTCCCCTTCTGCATTTGGTGCCCCGGCCGGAGCGGTTAGAGCCGATTTGCGGTCCTTTCCGTTTGTCGCCAAAGGCGGCTGCGGGTATAATCGCCGTTATTATGACGACAATCCGCACCTTTATCGCTATCGAGCTACCGGACGAAGCCCGCCGAGCGGTCACTCATGTGCAAAATCGACTCAAAGGACTGGCTCCACCCCACACCGTGCGGTGGACAGCCTCCCAAAATATCCATCTGACGCTTTACTTTTTGGGCGATGTTCAGACCGGCGAACTCGACAAGGTTAACGATGCCCTCCAAACTTCAACCGAAACTGCCCGTTCTTTTTCTCTGACGCTGAGTGAGTTAGGTTGCTTTCCCAACCTGCGCCGCCCGCGCATCCTCTGGATCGGGGTTCACGGTGACACCAAGCCGTTAATCGCCCTACATCACCGACTGGGTACCGCGCTTCAAACCGCTATTAACTTCACTCCGGAGTCGCGTCCCTACGCTCCTCACTTGACTATCGGTCGTGTTAACTCCGGCGTTCCGGCGCGCCATGTCCAGCAACTCAGCCAAACACTCGAAACCGAGCAAGCCGTGGGCCGGCTCGTTACATTTGAAGTTGACTATATCAGTCTGATCAAAAGCGAACTTAAACCCA
>JAGRCC010000061.1 GCA_020433785.1 Anaerolineae bacterium | reverse complement strand
TGGCCCGCCGCTTTGGCCATTTAACAGCGGCGCAGTCGGCGCGCCTGGCTCAGGAAGCAAATGTGGAGAATCTCTTTTTGACGCACCTCTCGCGTCGCTATCGGGAAGCGGACATCGCGGCGGAGGCCAGCGCGATTTTTTCCAACACGCAGGTGGTCCGCGATTTTGACAAAGTCACGATAGCCAAGAAGGATAAGTAACGGGCGGTGATCGAAATTCTGCAAGCCGGGGCTATCGACTTTAAGCTGACGTTGTCCGAGGCTCAACTTAATGCCTTTGTTAGGTATCGGCGTGAATTGGTGGCCTGGAACGAAAAATTCAACCTGACCCGAATTGTTGAGCCGCAAGAGGTGGCGGTTAAGCATTTTCTCGACAGCTTGTCGATAGCTCCGGTGCTGTCAGAGCTAAATACGCCGCGCTCGATCATCGATGTCGGCAGTGGGGCCGGGTTTCCCGGTATTCCGCTAAAAATTGTGCGACCCGAGTTGTCGATGACGCTGTTGGAATCGACCGGCAAGAAAACGACCTTTTTGCGGCACGTGGTCGAGACCTTGGAGCTGGCAAACGTCGCCGTAATCACGGCTCGGGCGGAAGAGGCCGGCCGGCAAACGGCTCATCGGGAGCGGTATGACGTGGCTGTGGCGCGGGCCGTTTCCCGGCTGGCCGTTTTGGCCGAATACACCTTACCTTTAGTGAAAGTAGGCGGTTGGGTCATCGCTCAAAAGGGGCAGCATCCGGCTGAAGAAATCGAAACAGGTGGGCGGGCCGTGCGAATGTTGGGCGGAACGATCGTCGAGGTCCGGCCGGTAGAAGTCCCCGGCCTGGAGGCTGAGCGACATTTGGTCATCATCAAAAAAATTAAACCAACGCCCAAGCTGTATCCACGCCAGCCGGGCTGGCCGGCTAAAGAGCCGCTCTAATGGTCTAAATCGGGATTAGTGATGTGTTGACGTTGCTATTGATTGTTAGTATACTTTCGACATAACTATTATCGTGAGGAATAAAACTGAGTGTACGCTGGCGAAAGACGCAGACCCTACATACTTCCTCTCTTGCTCATCTTAATTGTTTTTTTGGGTTCTGGTTCGCCAACAAAGGTGCTGGCTCAGGATACGGAGGCCGATTTAGATGCGGCGGTGGAGGCGGTTTTTAGCCAACTCACCCCGGCCGAGCGGGTCGGCCAGCTATTTCTGGTCTCGTTTCAGGGCGTCGAGGTTGGGCCTAATTCGGAAATTGCGGAGTTGATCCAGCAATATCGCGTGGGTGGGGTCTATATTTCGGCTGAAAACAGAAACTTTTTTAATTCCCAATCGACGCCGGCGCAGGTATTACAGCTAACAAATAATTTACAGACCCTGGCCCAAACGCCGCCACCCATTACGGCGACCTCAACCCTCACTGAGTCGGTCACAACGCCGGACAACCAAAGTTATACCCCTATCCCGCTCTTTATCGCCGTCAATCACGAGGGCGACGGCTTCCCCGAAACCCAAATTCGGGGTGATATGGTGGATATTCCCAATCAGATGGCTATCGGCGCTACCTGGGACCCTGAAAATTCGCGAGTGGTGGGCCAGGTTGTGGGCCACGATTTGTCGCGAGTGGGGGTTAATATGCTGTTTGGGCCATCGCTGGATGTCTTAGATAATCCCCGGCTCGATCAGGGTAATGGTTTAGGCACCCGCACCTTTGGCGGCCACCCGTTTTGGGTGGGCGAGTTGGGGCGGGCTTACATTCAGGGCGTACACCAAGGCAGCGACGGCCGCCTCTTAACCATATCGAAACATTTTCCCGGCTTTGGCAGCAGCGACCGGCAAATCAACCAGGAAGTGCCCACCATCTTTAAATCGCTAGATGATTTGCGCCAAGGCGAATTATACCCGTTTTTTCAAGTGACGAACCTAACCGCCGTCGAACCGGCCGCGATCACCGACGGGCTAATGACCTCACACGTTCGTTATCAAGGCTTGCAAGGCAACGTGCCGATTAGTTTCGATGCCAGAAACCTGCCGGCCTTATTAGCGCTCGACGAATTGGCGCCCTGGCGTAATGCCGGCGGCTTGATTGTTAGCGCGCCGTTAGGTGCGCCGGCCGCTTTGGGCAGTATTGCCGCCGGCAGCGAGCTTTTCCCCGCCCGCCGTCTGACCCAGGATGCTTTTTTGGCTGGCAGCGATATTTTGTTTCTGGCCGACTTTGCTTTTGAAGATGACACCGATGCCCAACTCGCGAACATTAAAGACGCCATTTTGTTTTTTCAAGATAAATATAAGAATGATTTGAATTTTCAGACGACTATTGATCGCTCCGTGCGGCGAATTATCAGGGCTAAAATCAAGCTTTATGGGCTGGATTTGGTTAATAGTTCCGGGGTGCAGCCCTTTGAGAATTTGAGTGGTTTGGGCGGCGTCGAAATCGATTTAGATCGGATTGCCCGGGCCGGTGTTACCCGTATTACGCCCGGCGCTGCCGCGGCACGTGTCCCGCTGCCGGACCCACCCCAGCCGGGCGAAAAGATCCTAATCTTTACCGATGATCGCCTGGTTCGGGATTGCCCCGATTGCCCGCAGTTCCGGCTTATCCCGACCACCGCCCTGGAAGAAATCGTGCTCAGACTGTTTGGGCCGGAAGCGACCGGCCAGGTCTCCGGCGATAATATCAACAGCCTGAGTTTTGTCGATTTAAAGGCGTGGCTCGCTTCAGAAAATGGTGAAGCCGATAATGCTGATATCGGCGAATTGATCAACGAGGCGGACTGGCTCATTTTTGGTATGCTTAACGTCGATACCGAAATGTATCCGGAGTCGGATGCGGTTATCTCACTCCTGCGCAATCGATTTGATAATTTACGCAACAAAAACCTAATTCTTTTCGCTTTTAACGCCCCCTACTTTTTGGGCGAAACCGAAATCAGCCAGTTGACGGCTTACTACGCCTTCTATAGTAAAACGCCCAGCTACTTGGAGGCCGCCGCCAGAGTGCTATTTCAACAATTTGAGCCGGCGGGCGCGTCGCCGGTTGAGATTCCGGCGATTGGACCGCTTGATCTGAGTCCGAATCCGGCTCAAGTAATCCAGCTCGATCTCATTCATCAAATTAGTACCTCAGGCGACATCATTCCGTTTGAAGCGCCGCTCGAAAATGAGCTAACCGTTGATTTGGATGTTGGTGAAGGTGTGCTCATCCGAACCGGCAAAATTGTCGATAAAAACGGCCATCCGGTGCCCGATGGGACAATTGTTAACTTTTTTAGATCGTATCCGTTGGAAGGGCTAGGCTTAGGCCCGATTGAGGCTCTGACCGTCGATGGCGTGGCCGAAACGGTGATCGTCAAAGAACGCGACACACCCCTATCGGTCAGAGCGTCGAGCGATCTGGCCGCCCAGTCGGAGGTGGTCAATATTGGCCCCGGCATTGTTGATACGCCGACGCCGACGGTGACGTTGACGCCAACCTCAACCGATACGCCGGTCGCCACGGAAACCCCCACCGAGACGCCGACGGCCACTCCGGCTGAGCCAACCATCACCCCCACGGCTCTCCCGCCGCCGCTCTTGTTACAGCCGCCGTTGCCCGCCAGACCGGTCACTTACCTCGATCTGGTCTATTCTATTGTCGGTTCGTTAACAATTGGGGGCATTGCTTTTACGTTGGGCGGCGAGCGCTTTGTTTTAGAAGAACGACTGCGAGGGGCGCTTGTGGCCTTGGCGTCGGGGTTAGTTGGGTATATCTTTTTTACCATTATTGGGATCGCTTTTTACGAAATCCCCATTGTGGAGTCCTTCATTCGACAGAATATTGCCGGCCATTGGGTTGCGCCGCTGTTCGCCCTGGTTTTTTCAATTGTAGGCGTGCTCATTTGGCATTTGAAGCCGGGTCGGGTTTTTTGGAAAAAGTCGGCCAATCGCCGAACCACCCCTAGCGGGTAATTTCGCTGATTGGGGCGATAGTAGGGGCAGCGCCGGTGGGGATTGAGGGGGCGGGCGTGAAGGTTAAAATCATGGCTAAGGTTAGCAGTGCGGTAATCAGCGCCAGCAGCACCCGGTTGCGCCAGACCGCCGCTCGCCAGCCGTTAACGGTTCGACCGTTAATCACAATGGGGCCATTAGCCAGCAGCTCATGTTTGAATTGTTTGATGCTGTCCGGCCGATCGGCCGGGTGTAATCCGAGCGCGTGTAGAATCGCCTGTTCGGTTTGAGGCGATACCTCGGGGTTGATCTCACGAATACTCAGTTGGGGGTCATACTTGGCCCGAATATAGCGGCTTTTCGCATCGGGTGGCGGGTGGTTGGTCAGCAAATGGTACAGCGTTGCGCCTAGCGAGTAAATATCGGAGCGAACATCCGTGTGGCCGGCGTCGCCCCCAATTTGTTCCAGAGGCGCATACTGAATCGTCGCTCTACCTTGCAAAACCGTAATTGTTCGATTATCATCAGGAACCATGAGCTTGACCAACCCAAAATCAACCAGTTTGATGGTGCCGTTGGGAGTGAGCTTAATATTAGAAGGTTTGATATCCCGGTGCAGTACCGGGGGGTCTTGTTGGTGCAGATAATCCAGAGCATTGATCAACTGCTCTGTCCAGGTCATGACCTGCTCTTCAGGAATAAACTCATCTTTGTGCCGGGCGTTCTCAATGATTTCTCGCAAATCTTGGCCGGGTACAAAATCCATAACCAGGTAATCGCGGCCGTTAAATAAAAAGAAATCAGAAACTTTAGGTAGGTTAGGGTGGTCCAGGCGCGCTAAAATGCTGGCTTCGCGATGAAATGCCGCCTGAGATTGCTCTAGAAACGTCTTTGAATTATTAGAGTCGGGTACGACTTCTTTGATCGCGCATAGGCGACCTTCTAGACGTAAATCTTCGGCTTTGTAGATTGCGCCCATGCCGCCCTGACCCACTAAATCTAAAATGCGGTACCGAGACCACAGGATAGCGCCAGGGGTCAACAGGTCTGACATCTCTCTTCTTCTCCATTAATGATGTACACTCAGATGTACTAAAAATCCGATCAGGTGACTATCGTCATCCGATCGCGTGGCTGTTGATAGCTTAACTGAACAAGCATATTCTGTCAAAAGAGGTAAGACTCAACATTAATTATAGTTGATTCAAGGGGCAATAACAATGTCTAGAAGTGAAGTCGCCATGCTGTTGATTCAAGAGGGTAACAGCCCTAAAACGCAATGGCCCTTAACTAAAGATCGAACCGTTATCGGTCGAGAAGCGGATAGCGATATCCAAATTGATGATCGCCAGGTCTCCCGCCGCCATGCTGAAATCGCTTTGACCCCAGATGGCTACTATGTTTTGCGTGACTTAGGCAGTAAAAATGGCACATTTTTGAACGGGCAGCCGGTATCGCATGAGCCGAAATTGATTCGTAACGGCGACGAAATTGGGATTGCTTTATGTGCGAAATCGACCTTTGTGGCTGAGGAGGCAACCGCCCCGGCCATCTTGGGCCAGCACAAACCGGGCATCCGGTTAGACATTGCTGCCAAGCGGGTGTGGGTGATGGGCAAAGAGATCGATCCCCCCTTATCCTTGGCCCAGCACAACCTGCTGGAACTGTTATACAACAACTCAGGTAAAGTGGTGTCGCGCGACCAGGTGGTGGCCGTGGTTTGGTCTGAAGAGGAGGCCGAGGGCGTTTCGGAGCAGGCGATCGATGCCTTAGCCCGGCGGCTTAGAGAGCGCATTGCGGAAATCGATCCAAATAATAAATATGTTGAAACGGTTCGAGGCCACGGTTTTCGCTTGAATTTGACCGAACTGTGAGGTTAGTATGATCTGTTGGGGTTTGTTTGGTTGATCCGCAACAACCTAAAAATTAGCCCCGAGTTTCACCAATTAGCCCGATAACTACAAAAAATTTGAGTTACTATAGGAGTTACGCATTTGACATCGGACCATGTCATTTCGAGCGAAGAATGAGCGAGAAATCCCTAAAATCTTTGGTTGCAAACCGATGCTGTAGGGATTTCTCCGCCTTCGGCTACGAAATGACATGCCCACTGCGTAAGTCCTATACTAATCAGCCTGCCGGGGAAGATCAACCCGGACAGGTTTTCAAACGTCATTTCTACTTTAATTATGGTTCCAACCGGACAGATCCGTGTAACTATCATTCGGTAATCTGTCAGGACTGGCCTGAACGGAGGATATACACTGTCTCTTCAACATCCTATCATCGGTATTTCTTGTCGCCCCGATATTAGCGGGGTCTATCCTGGACGTATTATTAACGCCCAGAACAAATCGTATACAGACGCTATTCTTCAAGCCGGCGGCATCCCGATTCTGATCCCGGTTGAGGTTAACGGCTATCAGCTTATGGAGATTTTTAATCGAGTTGATGGATTTCTATTCTCCGGCGGCGGTGACGTTAATCCGACCTTTTATAATGAAAAACCGGCCGTCGACAACCTATCCGATATTCAGAATGATCGGGATATTCATGAGCTTGAACTGATGCGGCTGACAATGGAGCGGCGAAAACCATTTTTTGCCATTTGTCGGGGCATTCAAGTGATGAATGTGGCTGTCGGCGGCACGTTGTGGCAAGATGTGGCTAAACAATCTCAAAATCCCATCCGGCACGACTTTTACTATACCGATAACCGGTTCCCCCGTTATTTCATCGCTCACGAGGTTGATGTCGAAAAATCATCCCTATTAGGTAAAATTTTGGGCAGCGAGCGGATTCCGGTCAACAGTCTGCATCATCAGGGCATCAAAGATGTCGCCCCTATGCTGCGCATTGCCGCCTGCGCCGACGACGGCCTGGTGGAGGCGCTCGAGGTGACCGATCATCCTTTTGGTTTGGGCGTGCAGTGGCACCCTGAGGAGTTGGTTAACGAGCACACGTCGGCTCTCAAGCTTTTTGAAGCTTTTATTGAGGCCACCCGAAACCATCAGCCCAATCATAGCCCCCACAACCAATAGATATAGAGCGGAGTAGCAATCGCTAGCAGTAAAGTCAGCGGTGCCCCCACCCGGGTGAAGTCGAAAAATTTGTAGCCGCCGGGACCGTAAACCATAACATTGGTTTGATAACTTACCGGCGTGGAAAAACTCATCGCCGCGGCGAACATGCTGGCCAGGATAAACGCCCGCGCATCCAGACCCAACGCCTCAGCCGTAGCGATGCCGACCGGCACCATGATGACGACCGCCGCACTGTGGGAGATGAATTCGGCCAGTATGACCGTCATAAAATAAAAGATGCCTAAAACAACGACCGGCGGGGCATGGTCGGCCGACATGGTCGCCAGGTCGGCCAAAAATTGGGCACCGCCGGTGCGCTGCAAAGCCAACCCCAGTGGTATAAGGCCGGCCAGTAAAAAGATAACATCCCATCGAATAGCTTCGTGTAGTTCGTTTACTTTCAAGCAGCCGGTCAACACCATCAATACACTGCCGACAATGGCCGTAATCAATATAGGATACCCTAGCGCTGCGATGATGGCGACGCCGCTAATAATCGCTAATGCAACCGGAATCTTTTCACGGCGAAATTCCTCTTGCTGCATTTCTTCAGTAACAATAAAACCGGATTCACGTTTGATCTGGTCTATAGCAGCCGGAGTTCCACGCAGTAACAGCGTATCGCCAAAATTGAGGACCACCTGACTAAGCCGATCTCGAATAACCTCGCCATGTTTTCGGATAGCGATAACGGTACAGTTGTAGTGATGTCGAAAGTTGGTCGTTTCCAGAGTGCCGCCAATTAAATCTGAATTAGGCCCGATGACGGCCTCCAAAATACCTCGCCGGGTGCGCTTAAGCGAGTCGCCCCAGCGCATTTCCGTCTCAATCATTAAGCCGCCGCTCTCCTGGAGCCGGAGTAGTTGTTTGGTGTTGGTCTTAATAAATAAGATATCGTGCGGGTGAAACTGTTTGTCGGCCAAGGGATGGTTTAATTTATGCCCATTCCTGACAATTTCCAGCACATGAATATCAAACTGCTCTCTCAATCGGCTGTCAACCACGGTTTTGCCGACAAAGGGTGATTTTTCCAACATGATGACTTCAGTCAGATACTCTTTCATATGATAGGCTTCAGTAATTTCTTTTTCGTGTGATCGGTAGGGCAGCATCCAGCGGCCGATAAAGAGAAGATATGTGGCCCCGGTGGCAAAGATCATCAGCCCGATATGTGAGAACTCGAACATATGAAATCCGCCATAACCAGCCCGTTCTGCCAGCGTGCTGGCTAAAATATTGGTAGCTGTTCCGATCAGGGTAACGGCGCCGGCCATTTGCGAAAAGTAAGAGAGTGGGATTAACAACTTTGAGGGGGGACGTTTATGCTCACGCGCCAAAGTGAGTACCGAAGGAATCAAGATCGCGACCGCCGCTGTATTGTTGATAAACGCGGAAATAGGCGCAACCACGACCATAACGATTAATAGCTGTCGTATTTCACTGTCGCCGGCAATGCGCACCATGTGATGAGCCAGCAGGTTGATCATTCCGGTTCGATACACACCGGCGCTCAAAATGAACATAGCCAGGATAGTAATGGTGGCCGGATTACTAAAACCGGAGATGGCTTCCTCCGGTTTTACATCAAGAATGGGGCCTAATACCAAAATTAGAGCCATTATCCCAAATGCTACAAAATCGATGGGGTAGATATCGAGTATGAAAATGACTAAGGCTCCCCCTAATATGGCGAAGGCCAACAGCATTTCATAGGTCACTCTGTCGTCTCCTTAGGTAACCCGAAATTACAGAGCGCAGTGATTTTGGCTCTCCTCGTTGAGATATAAGCGAGTATTTTTGGGAAACTTGCTAAAAAGATTGTTTTTTAGGGAAAATCGATTCGATCGAGGTGCCTATCCAGTTACACCCCGTCGTTAAACCGGTTCTTCAAAATTTTCTGTGCCGATTAGTCAATGTGTCGGCTGCCGACAATATAAGCGATGGTAGATTGCCAGCTTACCACGGTATTGGCCAGTTGCTGCTGGAAAAGCGTTTTTAACCGATCCAATTCGGTGGCAGTTAGACCGGAACTGGTTTTGGGTGTGCTGAGAAACTGGGCAAATGTCGGTCGCTTGCTTTGGGCCTCAACATTAAACCAGCGGTCAATTTGCCCCATATCGATCCGCCACTCGGCGGTGGTCCTTTCCACAAACAGATCGATCTGACTCAAGCCGACCTGTTCAAAAATTGAACGCAGTGAGGTCTCATCCCAATTAACCATTGGATCATCCGCATTGGTGTAGATGGCCTCCTCGGCGGCTCTAATCCGCTCGATCAGCTCAGGTGGCAGGGCCGAGAGGTCAACTAGCTTGTGCAGTCGTTGCGTATATTTAGGCACAACTTCGGCCAGTACCACCCGTCCGTCCGGTTTGAGCAGCGTTTGCGCTACCTCAACAATCCCCCTTTTATCGATGACCTGAGTCAAGACGTTTCGGCCAATGATGATATCAAAGCCCGATGGCGCTTGTTCCTGAGGCGCTTCGAGAGTCGTAGCTATGAGTTGAGGCAAATCAGCAATTTGGCCGGTTAAAATGACCGGACGTTCTAAAGCTTGTAAATTATTCGTCTGCTGAACGAGCAACTCGGCGGTGGCCCGGTCGGCGGCCAGCCCATAGACTCCCCCCGCCGCGGCGCGACGAATGGCCTCCCAGGTGAGCAAGCCCGTGCCGACATTAAGATCCAAAACTAGATTATGCCGTTCTATTTGGGCTAAGGCAAAAATCTTGTCGCGAATTTGCCCTAACTGCGCCCCAACCCCACTCAAAGTACGTTGTAGCCACGGGTTTTGGGCCGCCGGGCCCTTGCCCATCTTCTCCACCTCCCCATCAAGCGATGCCTGCGGCTCAAGCTGGGCGGCCAACTGTTCCTCGCGGCGTCTGGCCACCAAATCGCGAATCTTGCCTTCGTGACCCTGAGCCGAGGGTTGGTAGAAGAGCCGTCCTTGCAAACTGGGTGGTAAATATTGCTGGGCAACCCAATGATCGCGGTAAGCGTGCGGGTACAAATAGCCCGCTCCATGACCAAAATCGGCTCCGTCACGGTTAGCGTCGCGCAGATGAGACGGTACATCCGCCTCCCGTTCCTGCTCAACCGCCGCCAGCGCATCGAAAAAGGCCATAACCGAGTTGCTTTTAGGAGCCGTCGCCAAGTAAAGGCAAGCCAACCCCAAATGATAGCGCCCCTCAGGCATCCCCACATAATCAAAAGCCTGGGCGGCGGCCGCGACGACGGTCATGGCTTGGGGGTCGGCCATACCCACATCCTCCCCGGCAAAAACCAGCATGCGCCGAAAGATAAAGCGCGCATCTTCTCCAGCGTAAACCATTTTCGCCAGCCAGTAAAGGGCCGCGTCGGGGTCAGACCCCCGCAGTGATTTGATGAAGGCCGAGATAGTATCGAAGTGGGCATCGCCATCTTTATCATATAGCACCGCCCGGCGCTGGATCGATTCTTCAGCGACGTCGGTGGTAATATTGATCAGCCCGTAAGCATCAGGCGGCGTGGTTTCAACCGCTAACTCTAGCGCGTTTAGCACGGCGCGGGCATCGCCGTTGGCCACATTGACCAGATGATCAAGGGCTTGATTGGTTAGGTTGACTTTGAGACTACCATAGCCCCGCTCCTCGTCTTGCAGCGCCTGCCGCACAATGCCGCGTAGATCATTCTCATTCAGGCTGCGAAGTTGAAATACCCGCGAGCGAGAAACCAGGGCTTTGTTGACTTCAAAATAGGGGTTTTCAGTGGTCGCGCCGATCAAAATGACGGTTCCATTTTCCACGTGGGGCAGCAGCGCATCTTGTTGGGCTTTGTTGAAACGGTGAACTTCATCGATAAACAGGATGGTTTTCTTGTTGTAGAAACCGCGCTGCTCTTTGGCGGCGGCGATGGCCTCTCGAATGTCCTTAACGCCGCTGAGAACGGCATTGAGCGCGATAAAATTCGCGTTGGTGGTGTTGGCAATAATCCGTGCCAGGGTAGTTTTACCGGTTCCCGGTGGACCGTAAAATATAAGTGACGATAGCTGGTCGGCCTGGATGGCTCGCCGCAAGAGACGACCAGGCCCGACAATGTGTTCCTGGCCGATAAATTCATCTAACGTACGTGGTCGCATGCGGGCTGCTAGGGGGGCTTCTTTTTCGATTTGTTGTTCACGAGCGTGATCAAATAAGTTCATAGCGGTATTGTAGCACAAATTTGCTAGAAGCAAGAAGAATTCGAAGGCCAAAGACTCTGACAGTTATTGTGTAAACATTCGGGATATGATATATTAAAAGTTGCTGTAGGTTAATTTTCTTAGAAATCCTTACCAAATTCTAATGTTTTTTTGGTAAAGCTCTAATTCGTTTGAGTTACCATCTTAACATGGTCGTTACCTTTATTGAGATGGTTCCCACATGCTTAGAGTGAGCATTTAGCCTTTAGTTAGCAGCATAATCTTCTTGGTTGTTGGGAACACTAAAAGAAGGAGGCTATTTGTCATTTTTTTGACAATTAACAGTCAATTTTTATTGAGGTACTTCTTGTATAGTACTTTAAATGCGGCTACTCAACTAGGCGGCTTAAGACTCGCCTTACAGCAGGACGTAAAGGATTCTCATCATGTATGATGTTCATCCTGTTAGATTACAGGAAATGCGCTTGCCCCGGAATAACAATAATAACAAAGGTAAAAACTATTCGCCCGGATTTCCGGCAGAGGCTTTCAGTCGCCCCCTTTTGAATGTGTTGGAAGAACCCCGTACGGTTGAAGCAACCGGCATTCCGGAAGAGTTTATCGCAAATCTGGCGCTTAAAATTATTTATTTCAACGGCTCAATGAAAGCCTGGCAGGTAGCCCAGGCCACCCGCCTTAACTTCTCAGGGGTCATCGATCCCATTCTGCAAGGATTAAAAACGCAGCATCTGGTGCAGGTGACCGGCAGTACAGATTTAAGCCGAACGTCATTTCAATACGCTATTACCGAAAAAGGCAGCCAGCGGGCTAGAGAATTATTGGACCGGAGCCGCTACGTTGGCCCTTGCCCGGTAACGTTAAAACAGTACGTTCAGGTAGTTAAACTCCAAGCCCAGAATCGGCCTAAGGTCAAACAAGATCAGGTCCGGACAGCACTTGAGGGATTGGTCCTATCGAACGAAATTATCGACCGCATTGGCCCGGCCGTAAATTCCTTTAAATCGGTTTTTCTTTACGGACCGCCCGGCAACGGCAAAACCAGTATTGCCAAGGCGATTACTCGAAAGCTGCTGCCTGACAACATCATGGTTCCCCATGCCGTTTATGAAGATGGCCACGTCATTAAAGTCCATGATGCCGAGGTA
The DNA here is from genome assembly GCA_020433785.1 of Anaerolineae bacterium. The sequence continues at coordinate 2,044 of JAGRCC010000061.1, read as the reverse complement.
CATCCGCTAATGGAGGACGAGACCTCGCAACTATTTGAGGCTAGTGGATTGGACAAACGCTGGGTTCGTTGTGGATCGCCGGTTGTGATCTCCGGTGGTGAATTAACCCTGCAAGACCTTGATCTCTCCTGGAGCGAAACCAACCGCTTCTATGAAGCGCCATTGCAGTTAAAAGCGAATAACGGTTTGCTGCTGATCGATGACTTTGGCCGCCAGCAAATGGGACCACAAGAACTGCTTAATCGATGGATTGTGCCGTTAGAAGAGCGGATCGATTTTTTGACGTTCCAAACCGGTAAAAAGTTCGCTATTCCGTTTGAAACGCTGATTGTTTTTTCAACCAACCTCAACCCGGAAGCGCTGGTTGATGAGGCTTTCTTGCGGCGTATTCGCCACAAAATGAATATCGACAACCCCAATGAGCAGCAGTATTACCGTATTTTTGTGGCCGCCTGCCGCGAAAGAGGCATTAAATTTGATAAAAAGGCGTTCATTTATCTCCTCCGTGAATATTACTTTAGCGCCGGGCGCCCTTTAAAGGCGTGCCATCCCCGAGATTTGCTCGATCAGTTACTTGATTTTGCCTCCTATCGGGGCAAACAACCGTTGATGAACGCTGAACTGTTGGACCTGGCTGCTCGCTCATATTTCGCCGACTTAATGTAAGCCAGGTGGGTTGGTGGTTCACCGTTGGAACCGACCTACTATAACTTTGATACGCAAATTGTCGCCCACTGGTGGTGGTTTTACCAGAGTGACCCGTTTTGGGTTCGCCGTATCACCCCATACTACAGCAAAGTTTAAATCCTAAACATATAAAAAATCGACCCCCGGCAGCGAATGTAGCCGGGGGCCTGGGGTAGGGAAGAGAGACGATAACCCCTTATTTGTTATTGGCTCGAGTCTGGGCCGCGCGGCGCGATGGACTTAAGCGGGGTCGCTGGATACGGATATTCGATACAGGTCGAAGCCAGATGGTAGGACCGGATTTACCGGTCGATGCTGGTTTTTTAGGTTTGGCCGGACGTCTGCCGAAGAGTACGACCGACCCCAATAGAAGTAACAATCCTAAACCGAGAGCGATCATACCGATCACACCGGCCGCGGCCAGCCAGCGGGTCATATGGATCTCATTGGAACTGGCTGGTGCAGTATTAGCCATTTCCGTCGACAATGTGGCATCATCGGTTATAGTCGCAATTTCCACTGGGGTTTGGCCGCCGATTTCTAATGAAGCCGTCTGATTGGGGATCGATTGCAAAGTCGAAGCCACAAGTTTTGCTTTTTCAATCTCGATGGTCGTCGGGGTGTCTTGCCGGCTTTCAAAAGTTATCGTTGCAATGATGCCAGACCCATTTACCGGCGGCGTGGGATTGAGCAAGGTTAGCGCATAAGTAATTGTGCCGGCTTGATCATCAACCTGGTTAGCCACAACAAAGCCTTTACTGGCCGGTAAAAACTCGCCCTCAGTTATTTGCAGGCCATCCCGACCGGGGTCGGCATCTTGGACGGCCAGAATAGTGGGATCATACCTCAGCTTGATCTCCGCTCCGTATAAATCAGTTACATTTTCAGCCATAATATCCACCTTAACCCGACCCTCCGGCGTTTCCGCTGACTGAAGATAAATATTCGCTTCTTCCTGAGCAAAAACAACGGAAGATGTTAACCACATAACCACAGAAAGTAAAAAGATAATCTTGTTTGAATGTTTGAAAATGAGCCTCACTTATTTTCTCCTGGTTGCTAGAGTTGGTTATTTAACATTTGAGGCTAGTATAGACCTTAAGGAAATTTCTGAGAAGCGTAGAAAATTCGGGAATTTGCTCAAGGTTTTTAACAAAATAAAAACGAGGCCAATCGGCCTCGTATAAACTACTTAGGTATGATAAGGTCAAGCGAGAAAAATTTATGGCGATGTGTTAACCTGGGAGGCTCGACCGGTATACAACGGCCTATTTCTGGGAGCGGCCAGTAATAAAAATTGGGTGATACCGACGAGGATTAACACATCGCCAATGCTCATGGCGCTGTTGCGGCCCAA
>JAGRCC010000060.1:818-4231 GCA_020433785.1 Anaerolineae bacterium | reverse complement strand
TATCCGGGCGTGATTTCGTTTGCCTATATGACCAGCCATCGCAGCGTGGGCTGCTCCTGCGGCACCAGTTACTTTTATGTTTCCCCTTACGGCGACATCATGTCGTGCGATTTCAATCACGCCCAATTTGGCAACGCCCTGGAAAGGCCGCTCTACCAAATCTGGGACGACCTCTCCACCCGGCCCGATTTCCAACAGGCCAAATGGGGCGGCTGCAAAATCAAAAGCTCGGACTTTTTGGGGAACGGCCATCATCAGTCAACGAATGGAATTAAGCCAAAGGTTAACTAATAAAATTGGATTAGGGTGTAGTGCATAACGTCGCGAAGCCACAACCAAAAATAGGACACGGATTAGGCGGATCGTACGGATTAACACGGATAAAATGAAATTTTGATCGGTGAAAATCCGTTCAATCCTTGTGATCCGTGTCCTATAATTTGTGCAGGTAACACAAATTGGGAGCACCAACAACTACGCAATACGCACTACGCGCTATCCTCATGGAGAAATCATAATGCAAATCCTTCTCAACCCAAGTCTATCGCTCACAACCGGGTTTTTGCCGCCCCTTGCGCCGCCGTGCAGCGATTTGGCCATTTTTCAAAAGTATCCGCACCTGCTGAACAGCTGCGCTTTCGATAAGACCGCGACCGGGCCGATTATCGGTTTTGAGATTTTTATTCTGCTGGGCACGATGGCGGCGCTGTTAATCCTGCGGCGTTTCACCGATAAGATTGGGCAGCGATACGCGATCATCGCGGCGGGGGTACTTATTTTTGAACTGTTCACCGCGCCGATGTGGAATAATCATAATATGGGGCCGTGGGCTTACATTTACCAGGATGTCAGTTGGATTTTGACCCTCGGCTGGAGCACGCTGGTGTTAGGGACGGTGGTTCTGGTCGATTATTTCTTGGGCCAGCTATCGGTAGGGCAGCGATTTGGGTTGTACCTGGTGATATTGACTGTTCTGGTGATCATTCTCGAAGGCGTTGTCGTCAATCTCGGCATTCGTACCTATGCGCCGGAGGTTCAAGCGGTGTTTTTGGGGCCGAAGATATTCGGGGTGAATATCGAGGTATTGTACTACGTGCCGGTCTTTATGGGCCTGGTTATCAGCTTCTACAAATATTGGAGCCTGGTGCTGGATGACGAGTTGGTGGCGCCGGTCAAAAAACGGCACTGGCTGGGCAGTTTTGTCATCTCGGTGCTGGGCGTCTTTCTGTTTGAATTAATGATCGAGCCGATGGTTATCAACGCCAACTTACCGGCCTGGTCTTACATTTACCGCGACGTTAGTATTTTGATGACCGGCTTGTGGGTCTTGATCATCTGGTTGACGCTGTATGCGGTGGACCGGCTGTTAGTTCAATTCAACCTTGTCACGCGCTTTCTGGTTTACTTGGGCGTGATCGGCATCATTGTGCTGCCGATTGAAGCCTGGTTTATCAATCACGGTTACCGCCTTTACGGACCGAGCGCCACAGCCAACTTCACCGGCTTTAAGATGATGTTTACCGATGTGCCGGTCGAGGTTGCTTTTGCCGTACCGCTCTATTTGGCGCTAGTGATTACGTTTATTCGTTTCTGGGAAATCAACCTGGGGAACCCGTTGTCTGCCGCCTCGCGACGGCAGCCGGTTCGGAATCAAGCGCGTGTTTCCGTTCATCAATAAAGGATGTATTTTTCGCCAGACCAGGTGACTGGCACTTAATCGCGGTAATTGTGGTGTGGTTTTCCGTGCAGCGTGCTCTATTTGAGCAAAAGTGCCAGTCACCTGAATCATGATCCATTCGGGAGATTGCTATGAGTAACCCTGTCTATCGAGAATTAAAGCGAGCGCTAATCCTTTCCCCGCTGGCCATTCCTATTGGCTTAGTCATTTCCTTCATTCTGCTTATCATTTTTTTGGGCGACCCGGGCAGCGCTTTTGGCATAATGGCGATATCAATTATCTGTACCGCCGGCATCAGTTTGATTATCTGGGTTCCCATTTGGTATCTGTTGGGATATATGGTCATTGCTCTGGCGCGAATGGGGCTTAAAGCCGTTGGAGTCGATGCCGGCGCGATGTTTGGCGGCTCAAAGCCTGACAACCATTCTCCGGCTAATCCCGCGGCCGAGTCTTCTCTGCAAAACTTGACCACCTCTCTTGACGAAGATTTAGGCATCAAATCGAACCTGACCAAAGACCAGGCTGCGCTAATTAAGTACATCCGCAAAGCCAAACAAAAGGGATTGAGCAATGATGCCATTACTCAAAATCTCGGTCAAAACGGCTGGAATATCGACAGTATTAATCAGGCGTTTCAGTTGGTAGGGCAGGAGTGAAAGAAGACTGGAGATTGGAGATTAGAGATTGAGTTAATCTGACTCCCCAATCTTTAATCTCCAGTCTCCAATCTCTGATCTCCAACCTTCCTATTTCCGCTTCAAGAAATTCAATGGCATGGCCGGCATAATCATGCTGTGGGCGACGCTGAGCCGTTTGGGGTGAATGGTGGAAATCTGGCTCATGATGCGGGTGTAATCTTCGGTGGCGCGATCCTCATCGCCGGCGGCCGCGTATGAGTCGCCGCGATTTTCGTAGACGTGGGGGTGTTCGGGGTTGAGTTCGATCACTTTGCCGTAGTCGGCGATGGCGGCCTCGTACTGACGGAACTCGCGTTGGAGGTTGGCCCGGTTGTAGTAGGCGTACACATAATCTTTGTTGAGCTGGATGGCCTTGTTGAAATCGGCCAGGGCCAGCTTATAATTGCGAGACTCGCTGTAGGCCACGCCGCGATTGACGTAGGCCGCCACAAAGTCCGGATCGAGCGCAATGGCCTGGTTATAGTCGCCAATGGCCTCTTCATTACTTCCCATCCAAATGTAGGTATTACCTCGATTAAAATAGGCGTAAACATTATCCGGATCAAGTTCCAGTGCCTGGGCATAATCGGCTCGTGCGTGAGCATAATCACGCAGCCCGGTGTAGGCAATGCCGCGATTAACGTACGCCGCCACAAAGTCGGGGGCGTAATTGAGGGCGCGAGTGCAGTCGATGACGGCCTGGGCATAGTTGCCCATCAACAAATGGGCCGTGCTGCGGTTGTTGAAGGCTTCGGCGTATTGAGGGTCCAGTTCGATAGCCTGGTTGTAATCGATAATCGCCTGCTCGTAGTTGCGCGTGCTAACGTGGGCCAGGCCGCGCTTGTTGTAGGTCTTGGCATCGGTGAGGGAATGGTGATCCGTCTCCGCCGAAGCCGGGGTGGTGTTGATGCTCAATGTTTTAAGCGCTGTCGCGAACTCGCCCGCGTCTTTGTAACGGTTATGCTTATTTTTCGACAGCGCATCCTCGACCACGCCGGCCAGCGCGCCGACCTCGCGCCAGAGGGCCTTTAATCCTTCCGGCATCTCCTCGCAGATGG
>JAGRCC010000060.1:0-790 GCA_020433785.1 Anaerolineae bacterium | reverse complement strand
GCTTGGCCTGCGACCGGATTTTGTTTGTCCCGGCGCTGGTCAGGGCTTCCCCCTCCAGCTTGTTGAGATCGATATAGTGCGTGCCGGCCAGCATATAGTACAGCACTTCGCCGATCTGGTAGACATCGCTGCGCGGATCAAGCTTTTCACCCCGCACCTGCTCCGGCGAACTGCAAATCAGCGTGCTGGGCTGAAACCCGACCTCGGTGATACCCAGGCCGCCAATCGCTTCCGGCACGTGGGCGATGCCAAAATCGATGATCTTGGGCCGGCCATCGGCCGTGAGCAGAATATTCTCCGGCTTGATATCGCGATGGACGACGCCCTTCTCGTGAAATTTGGCCAGTCCTTCGCAGATGCCAATGGTCAGATTGACCGCCTGGTCCAGGGGTAGTTTACCCTGCTTATTGAGTAGGCTTTGGAGCGTGCCGCCGGGCAGATACTCCATAATCATGTAGAATCGATCTTTTTCCACCCGCAGCCCGTAAATCGAGACCACATTGGGATGCTCCAGCGCGGCGTTGATGCGGGCTTCCTGAATAAAGCGCTGGATCGATTTTTTATCGTGGACTCGTTTGAGGTGCAGCTGCTTTATGGCCACTTTCCGGTCGAGCAGTTGATCGACCGCCTCGAAAACCGCCGCAAAACCGCCCTGCCCCAACTGGCGGACAATTTCAAATTCAAATAGCTTTTGACCAGGAGATAACACTGACCCCTACCTTCTTGGCTGACGGACAATTAGATACAGCGGGGGGTAGGGGGTAGGTAGTAGGTAGTAAGGGTTTTTCCC
>JAGRCC010000773.1 GCA_020433785.1 Anaerolineae bacterium | reverse complement strand
TTTCACCCAGCTCAATGCGGAAGCCTCTGATTTTGACCTGGTGGTCAACCCGCCCCAAAAACTCAATCGTGCCATCGGGCAACCAACGGGCTAAATCGCCGGTGTGATACAGCCTCGTGCCGGGTTCAAAGGGATGGTCGATGAACTTTTCCTCGGTCAGTTCCGGGCGATGATGATACCCTCGTGCCAGACCAGCGCCACTGATGTACAGACCTCCGGGGACGCCGATAGGCACCGGCTGGAGGTGGCTGTCTAAGATGTAAATCTGCGTGTTGGCGATTGGCCGCCCGATCGACACAGAGCCTTGACCTGCTGTCACCCGGTAAAGCGTCGACCAGATAGTCGTTTCGGTCGGCCCATACATATTCCACAACGCACCTACCTTATCCAGTAGTTGGTTCGCCAGTTGACGTGGCAGGGCTTCGCCACCACACAATGCTTTCAATTGGCTATCGCCGGACCAGCCGCTCTCTAACAGCAGCCGCCAGGTGACCGGGGTGGCCTGCATAACTGTGGCCTGGCTGGTGGTCAGCGTCTTCCCCAACAACCGTCCGTCCTGAGCGGTTTCGTGATCAACAATAATCACCTGAGCGCCAACGGTGAGTGGTAAGAATAACTCCAACACGGCGATGTCAAAGGAAAGGGTCGTGACGGCCAGTAGCTTATCACTGGCCTCAATTCCGGGTTGCTGCTGCATCGCGGTGAGGAAGTTGACCACAGCCCGGTGGGCAATCTGAACCCCCTTGGGCCGGCCGGTGGAGCCGGAGGTGTAGATGATGTAAGCCAACTCCTCGGGGGCAACCGGAACGGTTAGGTTGTCGGTAGGGTGGGCAGCGATAGTCGGCCAATCGGTATCGAGATAAACGGGTTGGACGGTGTGGTCCGGTAGGTGGTCAACGAGCTTGTGCTGGGTGACCAGGGTCGTGATGTCGGCGTCTTGCAGGATGTAGGCCAGCCGTTGGGGGGGAAAGGCAGGGTCTAAGGGGATGTAAGTGGCCCCGGCTTTGAGAATGCCGAGCAGGCCGACCATCATTTCCAACGAGCGTTCGACACAGATGCCGACCAGGCTGTCGGGACCCAGGCCAAGGGATTGCAGGTAATGAGCCAGTTGGTTGGCGCGGCGGTTAAGGTCTTGATAGGTCCACTGCTGCTCGCGGTAGATGAGGGCTATAGCCTCAGGTGTACGCTCAACCTGCTGCTCGAATAGGTGGTGCAGACATTGCGTTGCGGGATAACTTCTCTGCGTTTCGTTCCATTGCAATAAGAGCTGCTGTCGCTCTGTCTCAGCCAGGAGCGGCAGATCGGTAATGGGTTGGTTCGGATCGGCGATGATGCCGGCCAATAGGGTCTGAAAATGGGCCGTCATTCGGGTTATCGTGGCTGGTTCAAAGAGGGCGGTGTTGTACATCCAGGTGCCGGTCAACTCCCCGTCAAGTTCCTCTATCACCAAAACCAAATCAAACGCGGCGGTGAGTGTCTGGTTTTCCATGAACTGCAAACTGAGGTCGGGTAGCGCCAGTTTGGGCTGGGGCGTGTTTTGTAAGGAAAACATAACCTGGAAAAGGGGCGAGTGACTCAAGCTGCGTTCCGGTTGTAAAGCCTCGACCAGCATTTCAAAAGGTAGGTCTTGATGCTCATACGCGGCCTGGGTTGTCTGCTTTATCCGGGCTAACAGATCCAGGAAGGTGGGCCGGCCCGATAAATCTGAACGTAAGGCCAGGGTATTGGCAAAGAAGCCAATCAGGGCCTCAATCTCCGGCCGGGTGCGGTTGGCTATGGGCGAGCCAACGACCAGGTCTGTCTGGCCGGAGTAGCGATGCAGCAGTACCTTGAACGCGGCCAGCAAGGTCATATAGAGCGTTGTTCCCGCCTGCCGGCTCAAGCGGTGCAGATTCCGGTTCAGGTCGGACGGCACTGTAAAAGATAGCTGTGTTCCGTGAAAGGTCATTTGAGCCGGACGAGCATGATCGGTCGGTAAGGTTAAAGCCGGCGGCATAGGGCTGAACTGTTGCTGCCAATAGGTTAACTGTTTGGTCAATGGACGTTGGCCCGGAATTTCATCGGCCAGCCATTGTCGCTGCCAATAGGCAAAGTCGGCGTACTGGATCGGTAAGTCGGGGAGAGGGCTGGGTAACCCTTGAGCATAGGCGCGATAGAGTGCGGTTACCTCGCGGATCAAGACGCCGGTGGACCAGCCATCGGCGGCGATATGATGGAAGGTGACCAGCAAGACAAACGCTTGTTGATCTAATCTCAGTAACCTGGCTCGGATGGGCAGATCTTGACTTAAGTCAAAGCAGTGCAAGGCTTCTGTTTCAATCAAACGATCAACTTCTATCGTCTGCAATTCTGCGGGCAGCGTTTGCAGATCGATCAGGGGCAGTTGAAAGGTGACGGTGGGGTGGATCATCTGCCTGGCTACGCCGGCCTGCGTACGGAACGTTGTGCGGAGCACCTCATGTCGCTGGACGATAGTGTTGAGCGCACCGGATAAGGCCATCATATCGAGAGGCCCGTTAAGTTTGAGCGCAGTGGGAATGTTGTAGGTTGGGTTAGGGCCTTCTAGTTGATCCAGGAACCATAAGCGTTGCTGAGCAAAGGATAACGGTAAGGCTTGAGCGCGAGAGATAGGCTCAATGGGGGGGACGGCCTCCTGTTTGGCCTGGATTACGTCTTTAGCCAACGCCGCGACGGTCGGATGTTCAAACAGGCGTCGCAAAGATAATTCGATTTGGAAGGTGTGCCGCATTCTGGAGACGATTTGGGTAGCCAGTAGCGAATGCCCACCGTGGTCAAAAAAGTTATCGTGAATGCCAATTTCAGCCGGCTCCAGGCCCAAGACCTCGCTCCAGATCGCCGTGATGTGCTTTTCTATGGGGGTTCGGGGTGAGACAAAGTTTTCTGAGAGAGTCCGCTGCCGCAGGGGGGCCGGCAAAGCCTGCCGATCAATCTTGCCGTTGGACGTCAAAGGGAACTGGTCGAGCAGCATAAACGCTGTCGGGATCATATAGTCGGGCAATTTCTGCTGTAGAAATTGGCGAACCTGCGGGATCAACGCTCGGCTTATTTTCCCGCGCAACGGATTATTGGCGTAGCTGTGCCACGGTTTAAGGGGCGGGCGGGCTAAGGCTTCTATCTCTTGCTCAACGTCGTTGCGTTTGAAAACTACATCCAGACGACCTTGGTGAGGCTCAATGTCGGACCAACTGAGCGTAACCTGGTAGGGATAGTCGTCCTCCAAAGCCCACAGCTCGGCGGGATCTACGGCTGTTGCGCCCTTAGACAAACGGTGTCGCAACGCTTCGACGCTTTCCTGGTGGGCACTGGTTAGCCAGGTCAGAGTTTCATTTTCTTTGGTCAGTCGAGCGTTGGGGATACCGCGCAGGCCTAATAGAGCCGGTTGGTCTACAGCCAGCAGGTGCCGGACAGCTGTCAAAGAGAGATTTTCTTGCTGCCAATCTCGCCACCTAATCTCCGCCGGTTGGGAGAGGGATAACGGGGTTTCTTCTGGCTGAGTCTCTTTGGCGTTGTTCACGGTGAGGATGACTTCATAGCGAAAGCACGTTAACTCATTGTGATACCGGCCTCGCTTGGGTTGGATCTGAACGTGGCTGATTTGCGGCCAATGATGGGGCAGAACCTGGAAGAAGGCGGGATCGATGACGAGTTCTTCCTCATCTAACAGCCGCTGTTGGATACGCTGCTGAAGCGCATCGCGAGATAGGTCATCGGCAGCCTGATGTAACTGAACCGAAGCGTGATAACTTTCCAGCAGGGGCAGGCTGCGCACATCCCCGATATAAATGAAGCCACCCGGCTTGACCACCTTCAGGGCCTCGGCCAGAACACGCATCAGATAATCAAGGCTGGGGAAATATTGCACCACGGAATTAAGAATAAGGGTATCGAAAGCGTTTGGCTCAAACCCTGTAAAATCATGGGCCATGCGGCAGGATAAGCGGACGTGATCCAAATCTGTCGCACTCTGCTGTAAGGTCGCCACATAATCCAGAACCCGCTGTGAAAAGTCAGTGCCCCAATAGAGCTGACAATGGGGAGCGATACGCGACAGCAGCAGGCCGGTTCCGCAGCCAATCTCCAGAACCGAGCCGGGGTTGAGAGCCAGAATCTGGTCGACCGTATGGTCAAGCCATTCCCGCATCTGTTCGTCCGGTAGCGGCTGCCCGGTGTAGCTGCTGTTCCAACCGGCGAGGTTGAAGGTCGGGTCCGGTTGAGGTGATGGTTGCTGGTAAGTATCCTCATAAAGGCTCTGCCACTGCGAGATGACCTCGGCCTCAATGGACTGACTTGTCATCTGAGAAGCCAAATAAGCGACCAACCGCTTATCCCGAGGGGTATCTTCGCGAAGGAGGACAACGCTTTCTCGGATTGCCTGATGATGATGTAAGGCGGCTTCGATCTCGCCCAGTTCGATCCGAAAACCACGCACCTTGACCTGCCGATCAGCCCGCCCCAAAAATTCAATGATGGGTTGACCGCTGTCATCGAGCCGGTAACGGGCCAAATCCCCGCTTTTATACAGCCGTCCTCCGGCTTCCTCTTCATTATTATTGGTCGGGAATGGGTTAGGGATAAACTTTTCGGCAGTCAAGCCGGGGCGATTGAGATAACCACGGCCCACTTGGAGGCCAGCAATGTAAAGCTCCCCGATAACACCCACCGGTACAGGCTGCAAATATCGATCCAGAATGTATAGCCGGGTGTTGGCGATGGGCCGCCCGATAGGGATTTCATCCCCGCAATCGGTTTGCGCTGATACTTCGTAGACACAGCAGCCAACTACGGTCTCTGTTGGACCATACTCGTTAAAGATTTGGGTCTGGGGCGACTCGGCCAGCCAGCGGGTTACATCGGCTCCGTGGAGGGCCTCACCCCCCAGAATGAGTGTTTGGGTTATCGCCGCCAGGTCAGGCAGTTGCTCATGAAGCAGCTTGAGATGAGCTGGCGTTAGCTTTAACAATTGATGGTTTGGCCGGTCGATTAAATTTTCGACCAGCGACTGGCCGGCCGGATCATCGGCGACCAGCACCAACCCTTGGCCCGACAACAATGGTAAGAAAAGTGAAGTGACGGTCAGATCGAAGCTGAGAGATGAGTGCAGCGGTATCCTGCCGCCTTTGCTGTCTTTCGGGGTAAGGTAGGCCTGACCGGCCCAGGTTAGATAATTGATCACGCCTCGATGGGGGATCATGACCCCTTTGGGAACACCAGTCGAACCGGAGGTGTAGAGTACATAAATGAGATTGTCGGGCGTAACCTCGGATGTTGGGTTTTCAACGCTTGCTTGGGCCAGGTTGTCCCCATTTGTATCCAAACAGAGCGTCTGGCCAGGGTAATTGGGGAGACCGCTCTCAAGATGTTTCTGGGTCAATAAGACAGATAGCTGAACTTCCTCTATCATCAAAGCCAAGCGTTCTGGGGGCAGTGCCGGATCGAGGGGGACATAGGCTCCGCCTGCTTTGAGGATGCCCAAGAGGCTTACGACCATCTCCGGGGAGCGATCAAGGTAGACTCCAACCAGCGTTTCCGGACCAACTCCGAGCGATTGTAGATGATGCGCCAGTTGATTGGCTCGCCGGTTCAGTTGATGATAGGTGAGATGTTGGTCTTCAGAGACAACGGCCACGGCGTCGGGGCTGCGCTCAACCTGGGCCTCAAATAACTGATGGAGACAGCGGTCTAGCGGATAATCTGTATGCGTATTGTTCCAGGTCACCAGAAGTTGATGGTGTTCGGCGTCCGTCAAGAGCGGTATTTGGCCTACCGGCTGCTCAGGATTTGCAATCATCCCGGCCAGCAACTGCTGCAGATGGGCCGCCATCCGTGCGATCGCCGCCGCTTCAAATCGACTGCTCTCATAATTGAAGGTGAGTACCAGTCGCTCATCCGGCACGACAGCTATGCTCAGAAGGTAATGCGTTGGATCAAAACTTTGCATCTGTTGTAGCTGAACACCGGCCAACTGTCCCCGTCTTATCGCCGCGTCCAACGGATAGTTCTCAAACACAAACAGGCTGTCAAACATCGGCTGACTACGGGGGATGTCACTCCAGCCTTGAATATCGACCAGAGGGGTATAACTGTATTCTTCTCCCTGCCGCAGCTGCAGCTGCACCTGATGAAGCCAGGGTAACACGGGTTCTGCCGGGGATACGCGGATCCGCAGCGGTAAGGCGTTGATGAACAGCCCGACCATCTCTTCGACGCCGGGGAGGGCGGCGGGGCGACCCGAAACCGTCATCCCGAACATGACCTCTTTTTCGCCACTGTACCGGCTTAAAAGCAAGGCCCAGGCCGCCTGAAACAGGGTGTTCATTGTCAGCCGATGGTGGCGGGCGAACTTCTGCAAGGCTTCACTCAGCGCGCCGGAAAGCGGAAATACGCTTTCAACGTAGGGGCCGGCCTCAGACGTGGGTGGGTGATCCACCACAAGGGGCGTGCGAGCCGTGAACCCTTGTAATGTTTCACGCCAATATGCCTCCGCTTGAGCCATATCTTGGTTTTGGAGCCAGCGCAGGTAATCCCGGTACGGACGGGGGGGAGGCAGCGGCAGGGATTGATCGGTCGGGGTAATGTCACCATGCGCTGTCGCTTCGAGTAAAGCTTCATACAAAGCGAAACACTCTTTGAAGATGATCGATAAACACCAGCCATCGACCAGCAGATGGTGATAGGTCCAGATGAAATGGTAGGTGTCATCTCTAATCTGGATCAGCTCAAAGCGCATCTGCGGAGCCTGGGTTAAATCGAAGCCCCGGTTTCGGTCTGCCTGAAGATGGGCGGTCAGTTTGGCGGATTGTTCGGCTTCGGGTAGACCGCGCCAATCCTGCTCGACCCAGGGCAGATCAACGTGGCGGGGGATCACCTGAACCGGTTCAGCCAGCCCCTCCCACAGAAAAGCCGCCCCTAAGGTCGGATGGCGGGTGATAAGCTGCTGCCAGGCCTGGCGGAAGAGATCGCTCTTCAAATCGCCGGCCAGGGTTAGGCATAACTGCTGGCAGTACATGTATCCGGCATGGGAATAAAGGGTTTCGAACAGCAATCCTTTTTGTAAGTGGGATAACGGGTAAATGTCGGCTACATTTTTTAGTTGGCCGCGATCAGCGAGTTTGCGGGTGATCATTTCAAGCTTTTGGTCATTGAGGTTAAGCAGGTCAAAGTCACTGGGCGTAACGCCACCGGCCTCAGGCGAGAGACAATGAGCCATGAGCCGGCGCAAGGCATCTAAGAAAGAATCGGCTAGTTTTTGGATCGTGGCCTGGGTATGGATATGGTGGCTGTAAGTCCATTCAAAGCGTAAGCGGTTGTTGACGACCAGACCATCCACCTCTAGCAGGTAGCTGCGCTGCTGAGCCGGGCTGCGGGTTGTTCCATAATCGGCTTCGGCCACGCCGGTAAAAAGGGAATCGGGGGCGGCTTCTTTTAGCAAATTATCAAATTGGCCCAGGTAGTTGAAGCTAATGGGCGCCGGCGGCAGTTGGGCCAGCGCCGATTCTTGGGCGAGATAGCGCAGGATACCATAACCTAACCCTTTCCGGGGCATCTGGCGTATCTGTTCTTTTATGGATTGGATGGCCTCGCCGGGGTCGTCGTGATCCAGTTGTAACAGCACCGGGAAACGGCTGGTGAACCAACCCACCGTTCGTGATAGGTCGAGTTCATCGGTTAAGGCTTCCCGACCATGCCCTTCCAGATCGATGAGGAGCGTCGGGTTGCCGGTCCAGCCTGTTACGGCTTGAGTCAGCGCGGTCAGTAAGAGATCGCTGACCTGGGTGCGGTAGGCGGCGGGTGCGGCCTGCAACAGTGTTTGCGTCTCTGCTTCGGTAAGCTGACACGAGAGTGAGGCGGTGGAAGCAACGGTGTTTCGGGCCAGCCCGGCCGGATTGTCCATCGGCAGTCCGGCGAGCGTTTCGTTGTGGTGTGAAGCCCAATAAGCGCGTTCCGATGTCAACGGTTCCGAAGACGTATAACGTCTCAACGCAGTGGACCATGCCTTAAAGGAAGTTGTCTTGGCGGGAAGCTCGACCACCTCATCGCGCTCGAGCTGGTGGTAGACCGTATTCAAATCCTCGAGCAGCACGCGCCAGGAAACCCCGTCAACCACCAGGTGATGGATAACCCACAACAATAGGGCCGGTTGATCGGAGCCATGTTGGAACAGGACTAATCGCAGAAGAGGGCCATCCGCTAAATTTAGGCCGGTCTGGCACGTTTGGGCATGGCGCTCAACGGCAGTGCGCTGCTCCGTAGGCGGCAAGTGCGCTAAATTGACGACCTCAAAGGGTATCGCGTCTGGCTGACCGGGATCGGTGTACCGTTGCCGCCAACCGCTGGCGGTCAACTCAAACCGCAGGCGAAGGGCGTCGTGGTGCCGCAGCAGGTGTGGCAACGTCTGAGCCAACAGACTCTCTTGGATATGAGGGCGCACTTCGAGTAGCACGGCTTGATTATAGTGGTTAGGGTCGGCCAAATTGCGTTCAAAGAACCATTGTTGAATGGGCGTCAGAAGGACGTCGCCATCGACCAGACCTTGTTCGGTCTGGATCGATACGGTATGACTTACGGTTGAAACAAGATTAGCTACGGTCTGATATTGAAATAGATCCTTTGGCGTAAAGTGCAGCCCGGCTTGCCTGGCTCGCGAGACAATCTGGATGGCGATGATGGAGTCGCCGCCGATGTCGAAAAAGTTGTCGTGACGGCCCACTTGATCCAGCCGCAATACTTCTTGCCAAATGGCCGCCAGACTCTTTTCCGTCGATGTATGAGGGGGTGCATAAGTTGTTCTCGGCTCATATTGAGGCACCGGCAAAGCTTGCCGGTCCAACTTGCCATGAGCGGTTCGAGGTAGTGCCGCCACAAAGACAAAAGCGGCCGGAACCATATAATCCGGTAGTTTGTCCTGAGCATAACGGCGCAGGTCGCTTTGTTCAGGGGGCTCTGGCTGGGCCACGATGTAGGCCACCAACCGTTTTTCAGTGGCGATATCTTCACGGGCCAGGACGACCACATCTTGCACCTGGGGATGTTGGGCCAATGCGCTTTCGATTTCGCCCGGCTCGATGCGGAATCCCCGGATTTTTACCTGATCGTCCGTCCGTCCCAGAAACTCAATGGTTCCGTCATCGAGATAGCGACAGACATCGCCCGTTCGATAAAGGCGGGCACCGGGCGTACGACTGAAGGGATCGGGGATGAACTTTTCGGCCGTCAGCCCCGGCAGGTTGCGGTAACCGCGAGCGACGTTAGCACCGCCGATAAACAACTCGCCCGGTACGCCAATCGGCGTGGGGTGGTGGGTCGGGTCCAAAATATAAGCCTGGGTGTTGGGTAAGGGCTGGCCTATCGGCGTGGTTACATAATCGGCTTCGTCTCCTTCGACCCGATGGGTCAACACGCCGACCGTTGTTTCGGTGGGGCCGTAGTGATTGAATATGATACAGTCGGCTTCCTGCTGCCGTTCGACCACCCAATCCCAGCGAGATGCTTCACCCCCAATGATGAGCCGCTGCCGGGGCAGGACCTGAGCCGGCAGTAATGCCGCCAGGTGAGACGGCGCGATTTTAAGACAATCAATCACATGCTGCTGAAAGTAAGCCGCCAGAGCCTCAGCGTCCAGGGATTGTTCGCGCGAGATAAGATGCAGGACGCCACCGATCCAGAGGGGTGGGAAAAGGACGGTGACAGAGGAGTCGACCGAAAGGGGTTGGACCATCGCATAGCTAAGACCGGGAGGCAGCTGGCATTGGGCCATAACACCGAAACAGTAATTGACCACCTGCCGGTGAGCAACAGTCACGCCTTTGGGGTGACCGGTTGAGCCGGAGGTATAAAGGAGATAGGCTAAATTATCTGGAGCGACCGAACTAGTCGGATTTATTTCTTTTGTGGACCAGGTTGAATTGAGATTAACAACGTGGACAGAGTCGGGCAGCGGCTGGGTCAGTAAATGCTCTTGGGCTAGCAAAACCTTAACCCCGGCATCTTGCACCATAAAAGCCAGCCGTTCGGATGGCAAAGTTGCCGCCAGGGGTAGGTAGGCTCCACCGGCTTTGAGAATTGCCAGGATGCCGACCATCATTTCCAAGGAGCGTTCCACATAAAGGCCGACGAACTGTTCCGGGCCGACTCCCAACGCTTGCAGATGATGGGCTAATCGATTGGCCCGCCAGTTGAGTTCGCGATACGTGAGATGGTGGTTCTCAAAAACTACGGCCACAGCGTCCGGGGTTTGTTCAACCTGGCTTTCAAATAACTGATGGAGGCATTTATCCTGAACGTACTCGGTTTTCGTATCATTCCAATCGACCAAAATGCGGTGCCGTTCCATGGGAGGCAAGAGAGGCAACTCCAGCAAAGACTGGGTCGGGTTGGCCACAATACCGGCGAGCAACGTTTCAAAGTAGATGCTGATCCGCTCGATGGTGGCCGGCTCAAAGAGATCGGTATTGTACTGCCAATCCAGCGCCAATTCACCCGTCAGATCGAGTAGGTTCAAACTAAGATCGAAATGGGTGAAGTTCAGCGGCGATGAAACGAACTCGAGTTCGAGGTCGGCCATAGCCGGAATGGGTCCCGGTTTGTCCAAATTAAAGGTGGTGCTGATCAACGGTGACCGGCTGGCTTCTCTGGTGATATTCAGCTTGTTCAGCAGTCGAGCATAGGGAACATCGCTGTGCTCAAGGGCATCGAGCAAAATGCCTTTGACCTGAGCCAAATATTCGACAAAGGTTGGACTGCCGGTGATGTTGCTGCGAATGGGCAACAGGTGGGTGCAATAGCCCACCAATGTTTCGCTACCTTCCAGCGATCGGCCGGCGGTGGGGATACCGACAATCACATCTTGCTGGCCGGTTAGCCGGTGGAGGAGGATGTGATAAGCCGTCAAACAGGTCATAAAAAAGGTGCTGTTTTGTTGTTGACTGAGCCGTCTAAGCTCCTGTCCCAGCTGGGGGTTCAAATGGCGGGTGTAGCGCCGGCCGTGAAAGGTTCTGACCGTCGGGTATGGATGATCGGTTGGCAGTTCTAGAATGGGCAGGGGAGCAGCCAGTTGGTCCCACCAATAAGCTTCCTGACCGGCCATCTTCTCGGTTTGGTCTGGTTCTCCTAACCATTGAATATAATCGCTGTATTGGTGAACCGGCTCAAGATGATCGGCTCGGCCCTGGTGTTCTATCTCGTAGAAAGCGGCTAAATCTTGCAAGACGAGATTCAGCGACCAACCATCAACCATAATGTGATGGGCGCTCAAGGTCAATAGATGAGTCTGATGATCCCTTTTCAGGAGGGTTAGCCGGAAGAGTGGGCCTTCGGTCAAATCAAACGGCTTGCAATTTTCTTGGGCAAACCAATCGGCGATGGCTTGATCGGAGGCTCGATTATTCTGCCGGGACATATCGATCAGCGGCAGATCAATCGTTAGCGACGGGTGGATGTCCTGATACGCCCCATCCGCGCTGATGGTGGTGCGTAGGGCTTCGTGACGCTCGACGACACGTTGAGCGGCCCGGCGCATCGCTTCGATATCGAGTCGGCCTTGTAAGCGAACCGTTACAACTTCATGGTAAGAGAGCGATCCCTGCTCATCGATCTGGCTTAAGACCCACAACTGTCGCTGGGCTTCAGTTAAAGGGGTGCGGGTGGCTGTGGCCGGGCGCTCCGCTAACTTGGGGGCGGGTAAAAAGCCGCCGTCGCGCAGTTCTGAAACGGTTTCCTGAACAGCCCGGATGATCGTCTCAAGGTCATCATCGGTATGAGCCGTTGAGAGAAAGCAGTTGCGCCATTCCCAAATGTAAACGCCTTTAAGCAGCAGGTGATAGTAAAACAGCTCCAGATTGCCGTTGTACTTGAATCGAAAGAGCGAACCGTAATAAACCACTTCGATCGGTACATCCTCCGCCTCAAAAAAGGTGTTGAGCCTTCGGGCAAATTGGGCGGTTCTTTCATTTAATTGAGTTTGCAAATCGGGGCCGGCTTGGCGCAGGTGCTCCAGAACGGATAGCGCGGTGGCCATAGCCAACGGGTGCTGGCAGAAGGTTCCCCCAAAGAATGTTCGCTCTACTTGGGGATATGAAGCATCGCCATACTGCCATGCCCCGCCGTCGATGCCGTCCAGATAAGCAGCCTTGCCGGCCACAATGCCGATGGGCAAGCCGCCGCCAACCAGCTTACCATACGTGGCGATGTCGGCTTCAAGGCCAAACCAGCCCTGAGCACCTCGGGGGTGAACCCGAAACCCGGTAATCATCTCATCGAAAATCAGCGGCAGATCGAGTTCGTGCGTTAAAGTACGTAATTCGTGTAGAAAAGTGCTAAGTTGCAGCCAGGGCTTTCGGCTTTGTACGGGTTCGACCAGCACGCCGGCCAGGGTATGCGCCTGCTCCCGGATTGTGCGAAGGGAATCCGGGTTGCCGTACTCCAGCAAGAGGACATTGTCGGCCATGTTGTGAGGGATGCCGGCGGCAACCGGAGCAGCGAGGCGCTGCTCGCCCCGCCACTGAAACCCCAGCGCCGTACCGTCGGAATGGCCGTGGTAAGCTCCTTCAAACATCGCTATTTTGATCCGGCCTGTCGCGGCTCGGGCCAGGCGCATCGCCGCCATCACCGCTTCGGTGCCGGAATTACAAAAGGCAACGCGCTCATGTCCGGTTAAGTCGGTGATGTGTGAGGCCACTTGCCCCACCAATCGAGAGCGAGGCCCCATCGGTTCACCGGAGGAAAGCTGTTCTTGAAGTACCTGTTCGATAAAGGCCGGCTGGTGGCCGAAGAGATATACCCCGAAGCCCATCGTCAGATCGATATATTCATTGCCATCAACATCCCATAGTCTCGAGCCCTGGGCGCGTTGACCGGCAAGGGGGTATAGCATCTCTTTGATAGACGGTCGAAAGCCGACCGTAGCCCGGCTATCGGCCAGAACGGGCCGGTGTTGTTGCGCAAGCTGCTTAGATGTGGGTGTACGCGTGGTGTAGCGCCGGATCAGCGTGTCCAGGTGGCGCTGCTGTTGGGGCGTTAAGCCCGTAAGGTGAGAGGTGTCTTGTGACGTAGGCGGGGCAAGGGGTTGGGTTGAGATGGGGTCATATCGAATTGAACTTTCCGTTTGGGATGGGCGCGTAGCCGACGGTGTCGGGGTTGGCGGGTTGGGGAGCCTACCCCCTTGTAAGAAGGCCAACTGCTCAGATACCACCTTTTGCATGGTTTCTGAGACCATTTGCAATTGTTGCTGCATAATCCGTTCGACCGCGTTTGGGGCCAGCTCGCCGATCAGCGGAGGCGCATCGGGTTGAATGGGGGACTGGTCGACTCCGCTTTGCAGATCAGGCGCTGGCTGAGGTGGAGGAGGTTGCGCATAGCGACTAATATAGTGCGCCAGGGACTCAATTGTGCTTAACTCCTCAAAAAATTGACGGACGGCAAGTCTAAGGCCAAAGCGCTTCTCGATGACGCGGATCGCTTCCATTAGAATTAAGGAGTCGCTGCCCATTTCGAGGAAGGGAGTGTGGATGTTTATCTCCGTCGGCGCAATATGCAACAAGCCGGCAATGATGCCCTGTAATTTAGCCTGAATGTCCTCTACTGGAGCAGGTCGGGCTGCGTCTTGAGCGACCGGACTGCCGGCTTGAATGGGCGGCGACGTTACCGGTTGGGCTTTCGGCGATGGCAGCCAGTAACGTTGACGTTGGAAAGGATAGCTCGGCAGGGTGACCTTGCGGCGTTCCGGGCCTGTGCCGGCGGGGTTGGTCTGCTCGAAACGATCCCAGTCTATCGCAGCGCCGTTGACGTATAATTCCCCCAAACTTAGCAGCATCTGTTCCCAGTCGCTGCGGATTGACCAGAGGGACGGCAGCCAACAGACTTCGGTTGGACCGGTCCAATTCTGCCGGGCCAGCCACAAGAGCACGGGCTGAGGTCCCAATTCAATCATCACCGTGCAGGCCGCAGCCTGAAGCTGCTGTATTCCGGCGGCAAATTGAACCGGCTGGCGCATATGCCGCCGCCAATAGCCCGCATCGACGGCCTCGATGAAAGTGCCGGTCACGTTTGAAATCAGCTTCGTATGAGGCGGATGATACGTGACCTGGGCCGCAATCTGTTCAAACTCGGCCAGGATAGGTTCCATCAAAGGCGAGTGGGAGGCGTGGGCCAGCGGCAGACGCTTGCCCTCAATCCCGGCCTGCTCGAACGCATCCAAGACCGCTTCGAGCGCGTCCGCGGCCCCGGCGATGAGCGTTTCTCGGGGGCTATTGAACCCGGCCAGGCTGATGCGGTCGGCATAGGGCGCAATGGTTTGGCTGACGCGTTGGGTCTCGGCGAAGATGACGGCTGTGGCCCCGGCTGTCTGACCGGCTTGCATCAACCGGCCTCGAATGGCGATTAGCTTGAGGCCATCTTCCAAACTCATCACCCCGGCTACACAGGCGGCCACATACTCGCCGGCGCTGTGGCCCATGACGATATCGGGTTCAATGCCCCACGAGCGCCATACCTCGGCTAGGGCATACTCCACCGCGAAGAGGGCCGGTTGGGTGTAGAGGGTTTGGGAGATTGGAGACCTGTCCTGAGCGAAGTCGAAGGGTTGGAGATTGGTAATTGGAGATTGGTAATTGGAGATTGGAGATTGAGGATTAGGATTTTGGGGCTGTAGGTTGGGGACTGGGGATTGATGATTGCGATCTTGTCGGTTGGGGAAGAGAATATCGAGCAGGGGGACATCGAGATAAGCCTTAAGGATTTGGGCGCAGCGATCCAGAGCTTGACGGAAGGTGGGGTGGGTTTCGTAGAGTTCTCGCCCCATATCGACATATTGCGACCCCTGACCGGTGAATAAGAAGGCGATTTTGGGAGGCTTCTGGTGGGTTACCGAGCCGGTCAGAAGGTGGGGATTTAGTTCATCGGATTGCTGAAACGTAGTCAGATGATCTTGTAACTGCGCGGTCGACTCGGCGATAAGGGCCAGCCGATGCTCAAAATGAGAGCGGCCGGTGTTAGCCGTGAGACAGATATCGGCCAAATCCGCCTCCGGCTGAGTAGCCAGATAATGCTCGTATCGTTTCGCCAGCGCTGCCAGAGCCGTTTGGGTTTTGGCCGAGAGGGTTAAAAGCTGTAACGATGATCGCCCTTTGATCAGATCAGGCGGAGCGGATTTATCAAGCATCGGGTCAGTTTCAGTAGGGTTGGGAGCGGCTTCTAAGACAACGTGGACATTTGTGCCGCTGAGGCCAAAAGAACTCACGCCAGCCATCGGTCTGGTTTGGTTTGATGACCAAGATGTTGGCTCGGTTGGTACCTGGACGGCCAGTTGAGACCAGGGAATATGGGGATTAGGCTCGATGAAATGCAGATTGGGTGGTATGCGGCGGCGCTGTAAAGCCAGCACGGTCTTCAGCAGGCTAACAACCCCGGCCGCGCCTTCCAGGTGGCCGATGTTGCTCTTGACCGAACCGATCCACAGCGGGGTGGTACGGTCTTGGCCCAGCGCCTTGTTCAAGGCCAGGATTTCGATGGGATCGCCCAAGATGGTCCCGCTGCCGTGTGTCTCGACAAACTGGATATCGTGCGGTTGCGCCTGCGCCTTGGCCAGGGCCTGTCGAATGACCCGCTCCTGAGCGGTTCCATTCGGTGCGGTCAGACCGTTGCTTTGCCCATCGTGATTGACCGCCGAGCCGCGAATGACGGCCAGAACGGGATCGCTATCAGCCAGCGCGGCTGACAGCGGCTTCAAAACGACCATGCCACAGCCTTCGCCCCGGCCATAACCGTCAGCCGCCGCATCGAACGTTTTGCACCGACCGTCGGTCGACAGGGCCTTCATTTGGCACAGACTGATGGTCGCCTCCGGCGACAGGATGAGATTGACCCCGCCCACCAGGGCCAGCTCACATTCCCCGGCTCGCAGACTTTGACAAGCCAGATGGACGGCCAGCAGCGAAGAGGAACAGGCCGTATCGAGCTGCATCGTTGGACCTTGCAGACCCAAAACATAAGCTAACCGGCCCGCGGCCACACTGCGCGTATTGCCCAGGCTGGTGTAGGCATTAATCGTGCTTAGATTATCGGGTCTGACGCTGAGCCGGGCATAGTCATCGCTGCACATGCCTAAAAATACACCGGTTTGGCTGCCGCGTAACCGATCGGCGGCCAGGCCGGCATGCTCTAGAGCCTCCCAACAAACCTCCAAGAGCAGGCGTTGTTGAGGATCCATACCGACGGCTTCGCGGGGCGAAATGCCGAAGAACTGCGGATCAAACTGATCCACCGCGTCTAAAAAGCTGCCATAGCGAGTATACATTTTGCCGGGTGTGTCAGGATTGGGATCATAATAAGCGTCCACCGGCCAGCGGGAGGCGGGAATTTCAGAGACGGTATCGCGACCCGTGGTTAGGAGCTGCCAGAAGGTGTCCGCGTTGTGAACCCCGCCGGGCAAACGACAGGCCAGGCCGATAATCGCGATAGGCTCGGTGGCGGTTGGTTCGCTGGGTTTTGGTTCAGGCGAATGCGGTTGTGGTTGATGTAGGGTGAGTTTCTTGAGTGTGCCGGCAATGTAATCGGCCAGTGCGGCGATGGTGGGATGGTTCCAGGCCAAGGTGGTGTCGATCTTCACCCCGGCCGGATTGAGCCAGGCCTCTAAATCATCAGCTAATTCGATGGTCATTAGCGAGTCTAGCCCATAATCGGCCAGCGCTTTGTCCGGCTTGATGGTTTCGACGGCAATGTGGAGTTTGCGGTGAACCCATTCACTGAGCCACTGTTGGATTGTTTGGGGGGAATAGGATGCAGTTGGATTGTTTGAGGGCGGTTCGATAATCGGAGCAGGCGTTTCAGGGGGCGGGGCGGGCGGTGGTCGCTCCAGGCTCAGGAGCTTGAGCCGGTTGTTGAGAAACGCCTCCCGGCAGGCAAAGCGTTGGATTTTACCGCTGGAGGTCTTGGGAATAGTGGCTGGTTTGAGCAAGGCGATGGCGTACACATGCAGCTCGTGGCTGCCGGAGATCGCGCCTCGAATCTGCTCACAGACGGCCTCGGCCTGTAAGCTGCGCAGATGAGTGCGCTTGATCTCATGGACGACCACCAGCCGTTCCTGACCGTCTGCTTCGATGGAAAAAGCCGCTCCGCTACCGGGTTGGAGGGCCGGATGGCTTTGTTCCACCGTCAATTCAATATCTTGAGGATAATGGTTTTGGCCACGGATGATGATCACATCTTTGAGCCGGCCGGTGACGAATAGCTGTCCTTCTTGCAGAAAGCCCAGATCGCCGGTGCGTAAGAAGGGGCCAGTGTACCCTCCGGTTGTGTCTTCTATTTGTTTGGAGAGGGCAGGCGGAGCCAAATAAGCATGGAATGCGCTCTGCGTCTCGTCTGGTTGCTGCCAGTAGCCCTGAGCGATACTGGGTCCCGCTGCCCAAATCTCGCCAATCTCTCCCTCGGAGCAACGGTGAAAGGTTTCCGGATCGGCAATGACCAGATGCTGACCTAGCCAACTGTGTCCGCAACTGACCAGGGTTGGGCCAGATGCTGCTTCTGGAGCTACCGGGCTGATTTGATTGTGAGCCAAGTCCGCCATATCGACCGGATAGCGTTTTAGGGGCGTGTTTCGGGTGCGGCCGGTAATGAACAAGGTCGCTTCAGCCAGCCCGTAGGCCGGATAAAAGGCCTGGGGCCGAAAGCCATAGCGCTGGAAGGTGTGGGCGAAGCGATCCATTGTCTCGGCCCGAACCGGCTCGGAGCCGTTGAAGGCCACCTGCCAACAGCTCAAATCCAAAGCGGGATAATCCTCTGGGTTAATCTTTTGGACACACAGGTCATAGGCAAAATTGGGGCCGCCGCTGCTGGTGGCCCGATAATGGGAGATAGCCTGAAGCCAGCGGACCGGCTTTTGGAGAAAGGCTAGTGGGGACATTAGGGTACAGGGAATGCCCAGGTAGAGCGGCTGCAGAATATTGCCGACCAGGCCCAAATCGTGGAACAACGGGGCCCAGCCCACAAAGATAGTTTCTGAGGTGTGACCCATCGCCGTGGCCATCAAGCGCTCGTTGTGGAGCAAATTGCCGTGGCTGACCATCACCCCTTTGGGCGTGCCGGTTGAACCGGAAGTATATTGTAGAAAGGCGAGGGTCTCCGAGGTGATGTTAGATCTTTGCCAGGTATCGGCTTGAGCCGTATCGACGGTGTCGGTGGAGATGCCCATCAGGTCAGTCAGAGTAGAATCTTGGGCAAAGCGGGGAGCGACCTTGGCCCAAATATCGTGGCTGGCCAGGCAGAGTTTGGGTTCGGCATTGGTGATGATGGTCTTCAGGCGCGACATCGGGCGTTTGGGATGGGGAGGGTAGGCCGGTACGGCAATCATCCCGGCGTACAAGCAGCCGAAAAAGGCCGCGATGTAATCTAATCCCGGTTGAAACAGCAATAAGACCCGCTCACCCGGCCGGCCTATTGTCTGCAGCCGGGCGGCGATAGCCCGCGCTTGCTGGTCCAGGGCCTGATAACTCAAGTTGCCGTCTTCAACCTCGCCATCGCGCAGAAAGGTGTAGGCGGTTTGGGCGGGCTGGTGCTCGGCCCGACGACGCAGCAGATCAACAACAGTGGTAAACTGATGAGTCATATTCCTCTCCTAATGGCCTGAGTGCCGCATCATTATACACAAAAAAAACCTTGAACCAAAAACAACTTTTAACCTTACAAGACTTACGCAGCTCTCAAGGTGACAGTCACTTAACGGTCTATATGGTGAGGCTCTTCGCGGAAGAATGCTCCTATTTGTGACCAAAAAAGTGACTGTCACCTGACTTTTTGCGTAAGTCCTGCTTATTAATCCGTGCCTCGTCTTATTGCTTGCCGTGATGTTAACGTTAAGTATAATAGCCTAGCCTCTTCTAACCTTTCATAATCCTTGCACTTTACGGGGAGTCATTATGAGCCTTCAAATTATCGGTGTTATTGGAGCCGGAGTTATGGGCAGCGGGGTAGCGCAAAACCTTGCTCAAACCAATCATCAGGTGACTTTGATCGATCTTTCAGAGGAAATTCTGGCGCAAGCCCAACAAGCAATTCAAAAAAATATTCGGTTCCAACGATTTTTTCAAAAAGAGCAACAACGCGAAAGTCCTGACGCGATTTTGGCACGGATTCGATTTTCTACCGATTATGAATTGCTCGAAGAAGCTGAGTTTATTATTGAAAATGTGACTGAGCGATGGGACATTAAGCAAGATGTGTATCAGCGGATCGATGCCATTTGTCCGGAGCATTGTGTATTTGCGGCTAATACCTCTGCTATGCCTATTACCCGTATTGCCTCGGCTACAAAACGTCCTCAAAAGGTGATCGGACTGCACTTTATGAATCCTGTGCCGATGAAGTCAATGGTAGAAATGATACGCGGCCATCATACCTCTGAAGAAACGATTGAGACAGCCAAAAGCTTGTTAACGAGCCTGGGGAAAGAATGGATTATGGTCAATGACGCACCGGGTTTTGTGACGAACCGGGTGCTGATGGTCACTATCAACGAAGCGATTTTCTTGCTGCAAGAGCAAGTAGCTACTGTAGAAGAAGTAGATAGCATCTTTAAAACGTGTTTTGGTCACAGAATGGGACCGTTAGAAACGGCTGACTTGATTGGGCTGGACACGATACTGTATTCTATAGAAGTTCTGCACGAAAGCTTCAATGATAGTAAATACAGACCCTGCCCTCTATTAAAAAAGATGGTTTCAGCCGGTTTGTACGGCCAAAAAAGCGGCCAGGGCTTTTATACGTACCCGGTGGATAGCTATAGTTGACAGAGGGCTTATGACCACTGACCAAAATAAAACAAAAATCAGGTCATTCATTTTAAGGTTTATTCAAAATCAGAATTTGAGCGACGAGACCGATATCTTTGCCACAGGCTATGTCAATTCAATGTTTGCTATGCAACTGGTGTTATTTGTAGAAAAGCAGTTTGGGATTGTCATTGGGAATGAGGATTTGGAGTTAGCTAACTTCAGCAGCGTCAAGGCCATCACCGAATTGGTTGAGCGCAAGACAAAGTCAAATCCAAGCGCTTGAAGCCTAACGGCTGCCCGTAATCGTTAAGAAGGAATTGATGAAACTCGAATTAACGCCCCAACAAAAGCAACAAAAGGAGACTTTTAGAGTTTTCGTTGACCAAGAGATTAGCCCGTATGCCGACCAGTACGAGCAGGAGGAGCGTGTTCCGCCCGAAACGATAAAAAAACTGGCCGACCAGGGCTATTTAGGAGCGCTGATACCCGAAGAAAACGGCGGTCTGGGTCTGGAGATGATCACCTATGGTCTTTTATGCGAGGAAGTGGGACGGGGAAGCGCTTCTTTATTGAGCTTGCTTACCGTTCAGGGCATGGTTGCTCAGGCTATTCTCAAATGGGGCAGTTCCGCTCAGAAGACCTATTGGCTGCCTAAATTAGCTGCCGGTGAGATTATTGGGGCTTTCGGTTTAACCGAGCCGGATGTAGGCAGCGATGCTAAAAATGTACAGAGTACCGCGACTGTTTCTACAGATGGGTATCGTCTCAATGGTCGTAAGAAGTGGATTTCGTTTGGTCAGATCGCTGACGTTTTTTTGATTATCGCTCAATGTGATGGCCAACCAGCTGCTTTTTTGGTTGAAAGAAGACGTGTCGGTTTCTCCACGCACCCGATTACCGGCATGCTGGGTTTTAGAGCGGCTATGTTAGCCGAAGTGCACCTGCAGGATTGTTATGTGCCGGCAGAAAATCTGGTCGGAAGAGTCGGATTTGGGTTTTCTCACGTGGCCGGTACCGCGCTGGATTATGGTCGGTACTGTGTAGGCTGGGGTTGTGTCGGACTGGCTCAAGCCTGTTTGGAAGCCTGCCTGGATTACACCCGTAAACGAAAACAATTTGGCACCTATTTGAAAGAACATCAATTGATTCAACAGATGATAGCTGAGATGATCGCTAATATCAGGGCGGCGCGTTTATTGTGCTATCAGGCCGGTTATCTTAAAGCTATTGGAGACCCCAACTCAATTATGGAAACATCCATCGCCAAATACTTTGCCTCTAAGATGGCGTATCAAGCTGCCGGTGACGCGGTGCAAATCCACGGGGCCAATGGCTGTAGCAGCGAATATCCGGTGCAAAGGTATCTGCGTGATGCAAAGATAATGGAAATTATTGAAGGCAGCACGCAAATGCAGCAAATGTTGATCGCATCGTATGGCTATCAACATATATTTTAGAAACCCATGAAGCCGGATAGGTGCGTGAAACTTGGCTAACACACGGCTCAGAACATCGGAAGATCAACGTCGAGGCAAGATTAAATGTATTGTCTGGGACTTGGATAACACGCTTTGGGACGGGGTGCTGTTAGAGGATGAGACAGTTTCCTTACGAGAAGATGTTGTCAATATTATCGAAACATTAGATAGGCGTGGTATTCTCCAATCAATTGCCAGCAAAAATGATTATCACCAGGCTATGGCTGTGGTTGACGGGTTCGGCCTGGCGGACTATTTTCTCTATCCTCAAATTAACTGGAACTCAAAAGCATCCTCAATTGAGACTATTGCTAGCGCAATCAACATCGGTCTTGATACCATCGCTTTTATTGATGATCAGCCTTTTGAACGGGAAGAAGTCAACTTTTCGTTCCCTCAAATCCTCTGCGTGGATGCCACAAACCTGAGCCAACTGTTAGATATGCCCGAAATGAATCCCCGTTTTATTACCGAAGACTCACGTAAGCGCCGGTTGATGGTTCTGCGTGATCGGGACCGTCAAAAGGCCGAGGACGAATTTGTAGGACCACAAGAGGAATTTCTGGCCTCCCTTGGCATGATTTTGACCATTTTACCCGCCCAGGAAGAAGATTTAAGGCGAGCAGAAGAGTTAACCCTCCGTACCAACCAGCTGAATACGTCCGGCTATACCTACTCATACGACGCGTTAAAGCATTTTTGTCAGTCCGACCAATATCAACTGCTGATCGCCGGCTTGGAAGACAAATATGGCACCTACGGTAAAATCGGGTTGGCTCTGGTAGAATTTGGCCCGCAAATATGGGTTATCAAGCTGCTCTTGATGTCTTGTCGGGTCATGTCAAGAGGTGTGGGGGGAATTATGATAAACCACATCAGGCAGCAAGCTAAACGTAAGGGCGTCCGGCTGCAAGCAGAATTTGTGCCGAACGAGCGAAATCGCATGATGTATATGACCTACAAATTCGCCCATTTCAAAGAAATCGAAAAAACAGATACCTGCCTTATCCTCGAAAATGATCTACAGCAGATGATCAGTTTTCCGCCGTATGTAAAAATAAAGTAACCCTCTATCAGGGGGATTCCTCGGTAAAAAACGCCTCGAAATCTGTCCTGAGCCTGTCGAATGGATGACATGCTTGAGCAGTTACAGCCTGGGAAAGAAACCAGGGGTTTTCGGTGAATTCGACCAATTTTGCACCAAAAGCGGCTCACGCAAGCGCATATTTTCAGTTCTGAAGTTAAAACCCTGGTTTCTCAGACCAAAAATCACGGTGATTCCTTTGTCTCTAGGAAAGAAACCAGGTTTTTTAGTTAATTGGCTTCATTGTTTGCTAAAGAAGGTTCACAAAAGAGCCTATTTTCACGGCCCCGTTAAAAACCTGGTTTCTCAGCCCGTGATTCCTTTGCCTCCACTAGTAGAGGGTTACGAATCAC
>JAGRCC010000772.1 GCA_020433785.1 Anaerolineae bacterium | reverse complement strand
CGCCGTTTGGCAGCACCGTTTACGCCGCCGAGGCCGGCGTCATCACCTTTGCCGCTCAGGCCCAAGACGGTCTGGGCTACGGCGTCATCATCGATCACGGCGAAGGTCGCCAAACCTGGTACAGCCACCTTCGAGCCGTCACCGTTGAAGCCGGTGCGACCATTAGCCGGAACGCGCCCATCGGCGAGGTCGGCAGCACCGGCCATTTAATCGGACCTCATGTCCACTTTGAGCTGCATCTCAACGGCCAGCCGGTCGATCCCAGCCTTTATTTACCCGGCGTACCTCAATGACCGCATCGCCTACTCTCTAACCTCCAACTCCACAAACTCCATCAACTCTACTGTGATTTTAAATGATTAATCCGCTGTTGAACCACCGCCCCATTCTCATAACCCAAAACAATAGCCCGTTGCAGCGAGTCCTCAGCCGCGTCGAACTGACCGGCGAGCGCGTAGGCCAGGGCCAAATTAGCGTGCGCCGTAGCGATGGTCTCATCCAGCCGGATGGCTTCGGCCAGCACCTGAATAGCCGCGTTCGGCTCATTGCGCGAGACATAAACCGCGCCCAAACTGGCATAGGCGAAGGCATAATCGGGCTTGAGATTGATGGCCCGTTTCTGGCTCGATTCGGCCTCGTTGAGTTGGCCCAGATAGAAGTAGGCAATCCCCAAATTATTCCAGGCCCGAAACGACTCCGGATCGATTTCAACGGCCCGCTTATGCGCCGCCAGCGCCTCATCAAATTGATCGAGCTGATCGTAGGCCGCCCCCATTGTGGTGTAAATTTCGGCCAGGTCGTGCGTGGTCACTCCGGCCTCGATGGCCAGATCGAACTGCTGAATCGCCCGCGTGTAATCGCCGCTATCGTACGCTTCCTGCCCCCGCTCGGCGAACAAATCGCCGGAGCGTTGGGCCGGTTGGCTGCACGCCAGCCCCATACTAAAAGGAAGCATCAGTAGCAGCAGTAAGCTAACCCACCCTTTTATCTGTTTACGCCTCATCTTACAGACCCAACAATCGTATTAGGTGACTGGCACTTAAGCACGGTACCCCAGCAGTGTATTCCATTTGGCATACTCCATTTGAAAAAAGTGCCAGTCACCTGAATTATTCCCAATAATCCATATAAAATTCTTAGAAACTCTTTATGATTTTCCAAGGTAATA
Organism: Anaerolineae bacterium; assembly: GCA_020433785.1. Next base: position 4,134 of record JAGRCC010000772.1, on the reverse strand, counting down.
CGGTTACTATTGTAATCAAGTAACTGGCAAGGCCAAACGCACAACGAAAACCCGGGTCGTGTTCCGAGAACTCCCACCGAGTTCGCCGCCCATAAAGCTATCGCCGCCGCCTTCGGCCGGTTTACTTCTGAAATCAAAAGCCCTCTCGTATATGAGAGGGCTTTTTTTTACAATCCGACCGGAGACCGATGATTTTTGCATTAGTCTCTGGTAAACTGGATCGCGCCGTAGCGAGCAGAAAGAGTGCCAATGTCAACCCTTGATATGCGGCCACAATCTGCCGACACTTCATTGCCTTCAACTCGTATCCTCGGATCGGGTTGAACGCGCTGGTAGTGGGCCTGTGGTTCTGGCTCTACCGCCCCATCTTCGATTACCTCGCCATCATCTTCACCCGCGAAGATTTTCGAACCAACCAAATTGTCCTCATCACCATCGTCATCTTGATTGTCATGCGCCTGCGCCAGGGCGATTATCAGCTGCGTCTCGACGCCGGGCCGCACCTCGCGCCGCTGCCGTTGAGCCTAGCTCTGGGCGGCTCGCTGGCCTACCTGCTGGTCGAACGCTTTCTCGACATCAATATGCTCTCGGCCGGCTTGTTTGGCCTGGCGACATATGGGCTGCTCGGCCTGTGGCTGGCCCCGCAGCCGTGGCGGCAGGGCTTGCCCGCCGCCCTACTGCTGAACAAAATTAACAACTTCGCCATCGGCGCTCAAATTGGCCGACCTTATTGTCCTAATTTTTGGCAGACTCACCGCCCAAATTGGCAATTTACGCCACAAAATCGCACAATTAAGTCAGTCCTACAAATAAGGAGATTATCGATGTTGGCTAAAGTACGCGCTCGTTATTTATCGTCCAGGCTACCATTCACAAGATCGTTGGGGCTGCTCTTCATCCTGCTGCTGTTGGTCCGGCCGGTTTCGGCCGCCGATGAGATTGTCCGTCGCAAGTTTACCACGCCCACGGCTTATCTGCTGGTGGAACTGTTGGATGATGATCTGGCCCACTTCGAAGTTTCGGCCGTGGGCGACGGCCCCTCGGTTGATGACCCGCTCTACACCTCACCCATGATTCTTGAGACGGATTATCCGGGCCCTTCGTCGTTTACGGAGGACGGCAGCACCCTGGAAACCAGCGACCTCAGAATTGAGGTCAACGAGGATAATCTGTGCATCACCCTCATCGATAAAACCAAGGCCGACGCCCAACTCACCACGCTCTGTCCGGCGGACCTCAACCAGCCGTTCAAAGGTCTGAACATCGATCCCGGTGACATCGAACACATCTACGGCTTGGGCCAGCAGTTCGTGAGACAGGGATCGGCTGATGGGGATTGGATCACTCACGGCGTTAGAGAAGGGCTGGGCCAGGGCAACGGGTTCCAGGGCTTTCAAAGCGCGGCCGTCGGCAACGTTCAGATTCCGGTCATGTACGCCGTTGGCCCCGATAATCTAAACTACGCCTTGTTTATGGACAACGTCTACAAACAACGCTGGGATTTTGAATCCTTCTGGTGGGAAGCCCGCATGTATGGCGACCAACTGCGTTTTTACGTCATGACCGGCCCCGACCTGCCCGACCTCCGGCAGGATTACATGGAGTTGGTCGGCACCCCGCCCGTACCCACCAAGAAAACATTTGGGCTGTGGGTTTCTGAGTTTGGTTACGATAACTGGGACCAAATTGATGATCTCAAGACCGGCCTGCGGGACAACGATTTTCCGGTTGATGGCTTTGTGCTCGACCTGAACTGGTTTGGCGGCGTGGTTCCGGGTGATGGCGATAAGAGCCAAATGGGGCACCTAAATTGGGACGAAGCGAACAATGACGGCAATCCTTACTTTTTCCCTAATCCGGACCAGGAAATTGAGGCGCTGGCTGAGGATGATATTCGACTGACCGCCATCGAGGAGTCCTACCTGGCCGATTCGACCGATACGTTCGAAGAGATGCCGGCGGACTTAACGACCTACCAAAGAACGGCGGGGGTATGTGACCCGACTAATCAGGTTCCGGTCACGGATTTAGCCAGACCGGATTTTTGGGGCACCGGTCGGATGCTCGACTGGTCCGATCCGGCGGCCGGCGCGTGGATTCACGACGAGCGCCGCCTGCCCAATCTGGTCCAAAAAGGTATCACCGCCCACTGGACCGACCTGGGCGAACCGGAAGCCTTTGATAGTAATGCCTGTTACGAAGGGGTCGAGACCACCGCCACCGGCCTCAAAAACGAACACAGCGACATTCATAATATCTACAACTTGCTCTGGAACAAATCGATTTGGGATGGCTACGTTGATCACCAGGGCGAGGCGAACGAGCTGGGCGAAGTGAACCCGCGTCCCTTCATTATTACCCGCTCCGGCGCGGGCGGCACCCAGCGTTACGGCGCGGCCATGTGGTCGGGCGATATCGCCGGCAACCTGGAGTCGCTGGCCACCCATGAAAATGCCCAGATGCATATGTCCTTCTCCGGCATCGACTATTACGGGGCCGACATCGGCGGTTTTCGTCGCGAGGTGATGCCTTACAACGATAAACAGGGCGACTACCGAGGTTATCAGGAAGAGCTGTACACGCAGTGGTTCGCCAATGGCGCCTGGTTCGACGTGCCGGTTCGGCCCCATACCGATAACGAATTCGTGCAGGTCAATCCGCCGTATGATACCGCCCCCCATCTCGTCGGCAAAGAGGACAGCAACTTAGCCAATATCCGGCAGCGCTACGAGCTCATCCCCTACTATTACTCGCTGGCCTACCGGGCCAACCTCTTGGGCGAGCCACTCATCCCGCCGCTGGTGTTCTATTATCAGAACGATCCCCGTGTGGCCACGATGGGGAACGAAAAGCTCATTGGCCGGGATTTGCTGGTGGGGATGGTGGCCCGCCACGGCGAATATGAACGGGATGTTTATCTGCCGGCGGGCAAGTGGATCAATTATCACACCAACGAATGGTTTACCAGCACGGGCGAGGCAATTGAAGACGTGCCGGTTTATCGCGATGGCCTATTTCGCCTGCCGGTGTTTGCCCGGGCCGGAGCCATCCTGCCCCAGATGTATGTGGATGAAGAGACCAAGGATGCGTTCGGCCACCGGCAGGACGCCACCACCCACGATGAGCTGCTGGTGCAGGTCTACGCCGATACCACGCCGTCCAGCTTCACCCTCTATGAAGATGACGGCGCGACCCTGGATTACGACGCTGACGGTCGCCCGGTGTATCACTACCGCACCACCGAGATCAGCCAGGTGCAATCGGGCGATACCGTGACCGTGACCATCGAGCCGGCGGCAGAGGTCAACCCGCCTTTCAGCGGCGCGGTCGATAACCGGCCGAATGTGATCAAATTGATTGTCGAGGCCGCGGAAGGCGTCGCCGTGAGTCTGAATGACGAGCCATTAACAGAGCACAGTTCGGCCGGCAGTTTCAACGCCGCCGCCAGCGGCTGGTACAACGCCGGCAACCAACTGATTATGGCCAAATCTGAAGCGATGGCCGTGTACACCACCACCAAAACCTTTACCTTTGACCTACAACCGATTACCGCGCCCACGTCGGTCAACTTTGTCTGTGACCGGGGCTTTACCGTTCCGGGCCAAAGTATTTATGTGGTCGGCAGTATTGCCGAACTGGGGGCATGGGACCCTGACCAGGCCATCAAACTGGACCCGAATGTCTATTACGAATACATCTGGAACCCGCCGCCCAGCCCCAACGGGCCGGGGCCATCCGAGCCGGTGTGGACTGGCGTCGTCACCGACCTACCGGCCGAGACGACCTTTGAATGGAAATGTATTCGCAAAAATGACGATGGCAGCGGCCAGGTCGAGTGGCAGCCTGACCCCAACAACAGCCACACCACGGGCGAGGCGGGCTACGCGGGCCGGAGCTACGGGGCGTTTTGAGCCTACGTTCTTCGCTCATTACGCAGCGAGTTTCGAGGTTAAATCGGGGAGTAGGAAGTAAGGCGTAGGGAGTAAAGGAAAAAACCGATGCCTTCCTCCTTACTTCTCACGGAGTTATACTAGTAGAGGCTGTTGAATCACCGTGAATCGGGACCCTCTACTAGCACAGGCCGTTGAATCACCGTGAATCGGGGCCCTTTACTAGTACTACAACGAGACTTTA
>JAGRCC010000771.1 GCA_020433785.1 Anaerolineae bacterium | reverse complement strand
CTGTTAGACCAGTTGCTCAATAGTCAGGTGCTGATCTCTGTGACCGTGCTGGCTCTGTTTGCCCGTATGCTGGCCACCTCGCTAACCATCAGTTCCGGCGGCTCGGCCGGACTGCTGGTGCCGTCGCTGGTCTTTGGGGCCATGGTTGCCAATATCTTTGCCACGCTGTTTGGCCAGCCGGTGGTGCCGTTGGCCGCGGCGGCGATGGCTGCCAGCCTGGTCACCCTGGTTAAAGTGCCGATCAGCAGCCTGATCTTTGTCAGTGAAGCCTTTGGGGCCAGCTACATCTTTCCGGCGGTGGTCGCCCTCATTATTAGTTCGCTGCTAGCCTACGATAACTCGATCTACCGTACCCAGCGCGATGTGGCCCGCTGGCAGGAGTTAGCCCCGGGTTTCAGCTTGCGGCGGGTGCCGGTGCCGCCCATGTTCGCCGGCAAGACGATTCGCCAACTCAATATCCAGCAGGAGTACCACGTCAATGTCATAGGCATGGTCCACCCGGATGAGAACCGCGAGATCGCTCCCGAGCCGAACCTGGCCCTGGCCGCCGGCGATGAGTTGGTGATTATTGGCCCGAACGCGGCCGTCCATCAATTCGATCAATTGGCCCGCCGCGACCTGGCGCACTATCATAATCTGAACTGAAGCCTAAAGTAACCTATGTCACTAAACCTTAAACGCCTGCTGCCGCGCCGGCCGGCCAAAACAAGCAAAAGTAGTAAGTTTGGCGCCTTCGACGGCGTCTTTCTGCCGACCCTGCTGACCATTCTGGGCGCGGTGATGTACCTGCGCACCGGCTGGGTTGTGGGCAACGCCGGCCTGCTGGGCGGCCTGTTAATTATTACCATGGCCAACATCATCACCTTTTGCACCGGCCTGTCGATTTCGTCGGTCGCCACCAATATCCGCGTCGGCGCGGGCGGTTCGTTCTCCATTATCTCCCAATCGCTGGGGCTGGAAGTGGGCGGCAGCGTCAACCTGCCCTTTTATCTGGCCCAGGCCATCTCGGTCGCCTTTTACATCTTCGCCTTTACCGAGGGCTGGCAAAGCATCTTTCCCAATCACCCGGCCGCCCTGGTGTTGTTTGCCGCCTACGGGGCCTGTTACCTGGTGGCCTTCGTCAGCGTCGAACTCGCCGCCCGCATTCGCTATCCCATCCTGGTGATCATCAGCTTCTCGCTCTTGTCCGCCTTTCTGGGGGCGTCCGGCTTCTTTCGAGCCGAACCGCTGGAAGCGCCCCAATTGTGGGGCGTCTTTCCGGATGGAACCTTTTGGCAGGTCTTCGCCGTTTTCTTCCCGGCGGTGACGGGCGTGCTGGCCGGCGTCAACCTGTCCGGTACGCTGATGAAGCCCCGTTACAGCATTCCGCGCGGCACCATCACCGCCATTATTGTGAGCTATTTGGTCTATATGCTGCTGGCTTACTGGACCTCGCTGGTGGCCACCCCCCAGGAATTGGTGACTAACTTTACGGTGATGGTCGACAAAGCCGCTTTTGGCTGGGCCATCCAGATTGGCATCCTGGCCGCGACCTTTTCGGCGGCGCTTAATTCGCTGGTTGGCGCGCCGAGGGTGCTGCAAGCCATGGCCGCGCACGATATCATGCCGCTGGGCAAATTTCTGGCCAAGGAATCAGCCGCCGGCGAGCCGCGCAACGCGATGCTGGTCACCGGCCTGATCGGCATTGGTACGCTGCTGTTTGGGCTGGGCGGCAACGGCTTGAACCAGATTGCCCCGCTGATGACCATGTTTTTCCTGATTACCTATGCCGTGCTCAACGCGGTGGTGCTGCTGGAGCAGTCGCTGGGCTTAACCAGCTTCCGCCCCCTTTTTCGCGTGCCGCGCCTGGTGCCGTTGATCGGCCTGATCGGGTCGGTCTTCGCCATGTACCTGATCAACCCCACCTTCAGCCTAATTGCCACCATCGTCATCCTGGCCCTATATGAATACCTGAGCCAGCGCCAACTGACCGCCCCCTGGAGCGATGTCCGCAGCGGTATGTTCGTCACCGTGGCCGAATGGGCGGCCAAACGGGTGCTGAGTTTGCCGTCGGGTCAGGACCGGGCCTGGAAGCCGAGTTTGCTGGTGCCGGTCCAATCGGCGGCGGCCCTGCGCTACAGCTACCGCTTTTTAGAGGCCATTACCCAGCCCAACGGCTCGCTGCATATCATCGGCGGCTACGAGTCCGGCCAGCGTGAGCAGATGGCCGGGCTGCTGTCGTACGAGCAAGCCTTTGCCAAGGACGGTATCTTTGCCCGAGTGGCCCTGGTTGAGGCCCGCCGCTTCCGCTATACCCTGCAAACCGCGATGGAGGTTTCGACCAGCGCCTTCTTCCGGCCCAATACCCTGTTTCTGCCCATCCTGCCCGGCAGCGATGAGGAGAAGCTGCAATTTATTGTGGACCGGGCCGGCCAAAACCACCTGGGCGTTATCCTCTATGTCGACAACCCCAACACCGCCCTGGGTCGCGAGCAGGTCATCAACGTTTGGATGCGTGAGCAAAGCCCCGACTGGCAGGTGGGCCTGCGCCTGCCCAACCTCGATCTGTCGCTGCTGCTGGCCTACCAACTGGCCCGTAACTGGCGCGGGCAGATCAACCTGATTACCGTGGTGGAAGACAAAGCCCAGCTCAAAAACGCCCGCCACTACCTGAGCCAGTTGATGGAGTTGGGCCGCATGCCGGTCACCACCCGGCCCATTGTCGCCGCCTGCGGCTTCGAGGACTTTCTGGAGCAAGCCCCCCAGGCCGACATCAATATCTTTGGCTTACAGCAGCAGGTCAACCTGACCTTTATGGAGCGCATGATGAGCCAGACCGAAGCCTCCTGCATCTTCGTCCGCGATTCGGGTTACGAGAGCGCGCTGGTGTAGGTTCACTTAAGGAGTAGGGAGTCAGGAGTAGGCAGTAGGGTGTAGGGCTTAAAGGGAATCCACATGCACTACCGACTACCGGCTACCGGCTACCGGCTACCGATTACCGGCTACCGACTACCGACTTCTCCATTCTTCATTCACCATTCTACATTAGGAACACCCAGCCGATCAGAATTAAAACCTGAACCGCCACGATGGCCCAATAGGCCAGTTGAAACGATTGCTTTTGGGCTTTATGCCGCGTCCCCATCATAAACATGGCCACATAAGCGGCCGGCGAACCACCGACGGCGGCCAGCAGCAGTAAAATCAGCTCCGGCACCCGCGTCTGCGAGCCACCGGCAATGGCTTTGTCGTAGCGGTAAACAATGAAGGTAATGACGTTGACCGCCACCAGCCAGGCCAGCAGCAGCCCCCACCAGGCCAAGCCGGGGACCAATGCACTTAGGCCCACCACTATAACCACTATCAAGCCGGCGATAATCACCCCAAAGCGGGTGTACGGATTAGCCCACCACGATCGCCCCCCGCGTCGTGGGGGGGCTTTGGTTCTACTCATAATTCATCTCCTTGGTAAATAGACGCTGTAGGACAAACTTAAGTTCGCCCTACATTTTCACCATCTTTAGCTATCACGCAACTATCCTGTCCCCGGAAAGAATTACAACAAAAGTAGGAGACGGTTTCCTCGCTTTAGTGGATGCGGCTCAGGCCAATTGGTTGTATGCTGACCTAACTTCGTGGTCATTCCCATCGATGAATGAATAAACAATTGTAACCTTGCCGCGGCCGTGGTCGGCTGCGGATAGACATTGGAGAGAAACAGCAGCGATGAAAAAGATAGTCTTAGGGAGTGTTTTGTTGTTGATGGCGCTCGGTGGTTTGGCCTGTGCTGTTCAGGTCGAGGCGCCGGTTGAGACGCCAACAGTCCAGACCGGCGCAGCGGCGACCGGCCCGTCGGACCCGATACCGGTTGACCTGGGCCCGATTGTCACCGGCCAAAGCGATAGTGAAGCCGCAGATGAGCCGGCCCTGTTTCCGGTGATAGCCGACAACGGGAAATATGGTTTTGTCGATCCCACCGGCCAGATGATTGTCGCCCCACGCTATGACAGCGCCGAACCCTTTGCCGAGGGTCGAGCGCTGGTCCGGCTGGGCGAGGCTTGGGGCTATGTGGACGAGACCGGCCAGGAAGTGGCGCCGCCGCAGTATGAGGGCGGCACGTCCTACAGCGAGGGGTTGGCATCGGTGCTGCAAAACGGGCAGTGGGGCGCTATCGACCGCGCCGGGCAGATGGTGATCGAGCCGAGCTTTGGCGCGCCGCTCCTCTTTCGGGAAGGGCTGGCCCATCTGGTGACCTACGGTAAATTTGGTTTGATCGATAGCGACGGCCAATATATCATTGAGCCGGCCTACGACTGGCTGGACAGCTTTCATCACCAGCGGGCCATCGTGCAGGTAGGCAGCGCCTTTGGCTATCTAGAGCCGGCCGGGCAGATGGTCATCGCGCCGCAGTTTGAAGGGGTTGAGCGCTTCCCACTCGACACCGATACCGACTCGCCGGTGCTGGCTCCGGTACGGCTGGGCGAGAAGTTCGGTTACGTTGATCAGGCCGGGCAGATGGTCATCGAACCGCAGTTTGCTTATGCCGGGCCGTTTGCCGCTGGGCGCGCCGTGGCCATAGACAGCTTTGCCCAGCCACGGTACGGTTACATTGACGGCACAGGCCGCTACGTTATCGAACCGCAGTTCGACACCGCTTTCGACTTTTCAGAAGGGCTGGCCGTGGTCAGCCAGGGCGCGCTGTCGGGCTATATCAATCCGGCCGGCGAGCGGATCATCGAACCGCAGTTCAACACGGCCGAGGCCTTCTCCGAGGGGCTGGCCGCGATTGGCATGTTTGACGGCCAGGAATACCGGCACGGGTATATTGATACCACCGGCCAGGTGGTCATCGAACCCCAGTTTGGCTTTGCCGGGCCGTTTCACGGCGGGCTGGCCGTGGTGGGCCAAAGCGTGGGCGACGACTATTTCTACGGCGTCATCAAGCGCGACGGCTCGTGGCTGGTTGAGCCGCACCTCGACGCGCTGTCTAACTTTGCCGAGCAGTGGGCGGCTATTATGCGCGACGGCCAATGGGGCTACATTGATGTCAGCGGGACCGAGGTTATTGCGCCCCAGTTTGAGGAAGTCGGCGTGTTTAGCGATAACGGGCTGGCCCCCGTGCGTATTGACGGCAAGTACGGCTACATCAACCGGGAAGGGGCCGTGGTTATTCCCGCCCAATTCAACAACGCCTTTGCCTTTGAGGACGGTGTGGCCCGGGTGGCCGGCGGCGCTCAGGATATCTATGTCGATACCACCGGGCAGCCGGTCTTCGCCTCGCCGGGGCTGTACGGTTCCGACTTTCGAGAGGGACTGGCCACGGTGCAGGTGAGCAACAAATTTGGCTATATGGATCAGACCGGCCACATGGTGATTGACGCCCGCTACGAAGGCGCCGGGTCATTTAACCAGGGGCTGGCCTGGGTGCAGCTTGACAACCGGTACGGCTTTATCGACCCCACCGGCCAGATGGTAATTGAACCCCAGTACGAACTTGCCACCGACTTCAAGAACGGGCTGGCGGGGGCTATCCGCGACGGCAAGTGGGGCTATATCGACCCGACCGGCCAGTGGGCGATTGAGCCGCAGTTTGACGGCGTAAACCTCTTTGGCAGCGACGGCTACGCGGCGGTCGTGGTGGCCGACAAATGGGGGCTGATCGACCGGCAGGGAACCTTGGTGGTCGAGCCCAAGTATGAAAGCTACAGCACCTTTTTCTACGGCCAGCCGGGCTTTCCCGAGGGGCTGGCAGCCGTGGGTCTTGATGGACAGTGGGGTTACGTAGACAGCACCGGGCAGATGGTCATCGAGCCGCAATTTGCCTTTGCCGAAAATTTCAGCCACGGCGTGGCCCGGGTTGAGCTGCCGGGGCAGGTCGGCTGGATTAATAAAGCCGGAAAGTTCATCTATGGGCCGGTTCAAATCGCTGCTGTAGACCCAATCATCGCTGAATAAAATTTATGTTTGACCCTCACCCCCAACCCCTTTCCCTCAGGGAGAGGGGAGTCGCGTCAGCGACGTTGTCAATGGTATGGGTGTGCCTGATTGATGCCGAAGCGATCATGGTCGTTTGAAGCGACGCCCCCATACCAGCGGAACAGCGCCCAGAGCAACCAGACCGCCAACGATGACCACCTGTGTCGGCAATGTGGGGATGGGATTCTGCCACGGGTTGGTGCTGGTCGCCGAACGGCCGGGCGACGGTACATCCAGGCTATAATCGGTCAAGATGTCATCCCGACCCCGCCGGCGGACGTAAACGGACAGAGTCCACCGGCCGCTCTGATTGATGTAGGCCCCGACCGTATTAAAAATATTATCCTGGCTGCTGGCTTGCAGCTCTGCCGAAGCGCGTCCCAGGTCGGCGTCTTGATAATCGAAGAAAAGGCGGACCAATTGGACTTGGCCGATGGCGGAGTTGTCATCATGGTACAGATGGACGATGAAGGTGTTGCGCCCCACCTGCCCAGGTGAGACTTGCAGGTGAATATTGAGGTCGTCGACCTGGTTCACCTGGTTAAAGGGGAGATTGGCTGGGAATTCCTGTGCGGCCAGGCTAAGCCCGCGCGGGGCCGTGGTCTGCACTAAAATGGCCACGCTAACCAGAATAGCCAAACTGAGTCCGGCTTCCGCGGCCACCAGGCGCTGGAAGCGCCGCACCCCGTCCGGTTGGTTGAGCGGTTGAGACCGGCGATGAACCAGTCGATTATTCAGCCAGGCGACAAGCAAGGCCAGCCCCACCAGCAGCAACTTTAGCAGCAGCACCCGACCATAGGGCGTTCCCACTAAGTCAGCCGGGGCCGGTAATTGAACCAGGCTGCTAAATAATCCGGTCACCGCCAACCCCAAAACCGCCAGACCGGCCAGATAGGAGAAGCGGCGGACCAGTGGCAGCAGTTGCCCGTGGGCTGACGCCAGGCCGTTGGCCCGCCAGACCAGGCCGGCCAGCAAGATGAGACCACCCACCCAGGTGGCCGCTGCCAACAGGTGCAGGTAATCGACCAGCATGGCCCAGGCGCTGCCCGGCACCGCCCCGGCGTGGCTGCCCAGCGAAAAGGTCAGTAACAGAACCATCGCCAGCAGCAGCAGGGTGAGCCATACCCGGCGCTCAATACCCCCGGCTTCCTGACGGCGCGCCAGCACGGCCAGTATCAGACTCAGCCCGGACACAACCGCCGTGGCCAGCAGCCAGGCCCGCCCCGATTGGGTGATGGTTAGCAGAGACAACAAGATGAGGGCTACACTGCCGATCAACAACTGGATGAAAAAACACCACTCGGGGTCGTGCAGGGGGCGGGGTTGGGGTAGACTGAGCATCATGAGCAGCCCGACCAGCGCCAGCGTGGCCCGAATGAGCGCCAACGCGCCGGTTCGCGTGGCCAGCACCAGGTCCGGTAACTGCTCCGGTCCGCCCAACCGGTCGGCTTGCAGCAGCAGTTGCAGCCCGACGCTCACCACCACGGCCAGGGTGGCCAACCACACCGCCCGCAGTACCAAATGACGCGCCAGCTTTGGCAACTCGTCATGCGGGGCAGCCGGTACCACAACTAGCCAAAAGATGGCCCCTCCACCCAGCAGCATGCCCCCCAGTAGGCCCAGCCAACGGGCCAGGGTTTCGCCGGGCGAGGGCCAATCGCCGCGCCGGGGTGTCTCCGGGGCCAGCCTGGCCCCGGTTGGCCGCGAGCCATCAGGGTTGAGCACGGTAAACGGGAACGAACCCACCCACTCGTGGCCGTCCACGCGCGAGAGGTTTTGCCAGGCAGCCGTGTAAATGCCCGGCTCCAACGGCGGCACGGTCACCGTCAGGTGCGCCGGGTCGGCCGGGTCTAACGTAACCGGCCCCAACGCGATTGCCTGGCCGGTCGAGGTTATCAGGCGGACGTGGTTAAACCCAGCCTCCAGCGCCTCACTAAACCACAAGTCGATGGTCAGCGGCGGCTGTGGTAGTTCGGCGTCGGCCTCCGGGATGGAGCGGACCAGCACGGCGTGGGCGCTGACGAGGGCCGGAACCGCCAGCCGGCCGCCCACCACCAGCAGCGCCAGGCCGGCCAAGACCCTTAACCAGGTCAGGGGCGACCGCCGCTGATTGACCCACCGCATTTAGTCGTTCTCCCGTTTGCGCCATCGTGGGGCCGCCGCGGCCATGAGCACCCCCAATACCAGCCCACCGAGGCAGGGCAGGTTGCTTTGGGGCGGGGACGTCGCGGTTGACGCCGGCGGCAGCGTGGGACTGGGCGCCGGCGTGGCCGTGGCGACGGACGTTTGCGCCGGCGAAGTAGCCGAGGTCCCACTCGCGCTCGCGTCAACGGTGAACGTAAACTCGCCGCTGTGGGAGTCGCCATCTTCAAGCGAGAGGGTCTGCCACGTGACGGTGTAACGGCCATCGGGCAGCCCGGTTGGCAGCGAGACGATCATGTGGGTCCGGTCGTCATCATCAATACGCGCGTCGCCGTTGTCAACTTGCCCGCCAGCCGGACCAAACACGGCCAGCGCGTTGGCCCCTTCGCGTCGAAATAGCTCTTGGGTGAACCAGACCTGAACCTCCGGCGGCGTCTGGGCGATAACGGCGTCTGCCGGAGGATCGGACCGTTCGTATTCGGCGTGGGCGTGACCCACAGCGGGATATAGGCTCACCAGGCCGCCTAAGGTAATCAAGCTTATTAGCAAAACCGCTAATCTTATTCTTGACATGAATTATGGCTGTCCTTACGGTTAAATCTTAACCCCTGATGTTACACGGATACCCGAATGGGGGTAGGGGGTAGGTAGTAGGGATTAAGGGGGCAAGACTAACTTAATTGTCCGACTCTTCGTTGTGTTCGTGCGACCCGGTTTCACTGTGGTCAGGTGCCTCATCGTGTTCGTGGGTCTCGGATTCGTCGTGCTCAGATGCCGCGTCGTGTTCGTGGGTTTCGCCGTGTTCGTCGTCTCCACCGAGCCAACTGCCGATAGCGTGAGACAGATCGTGCTGGGCCTCGTGGGCCTCGGTGGCCAGGGGTTGGGCCGTGTCCAGATCATCGTTGCCCAGGGCGTCGGCGTATTGGGCCAGAACCGACTCCAATTGTTCGGCCTGCGCCTTGAGTTCCGCCGGCCACGCTACCACCGCCAATACGCGGTTAACCCGGTTAACCATACCGGCGTCGCCCGCCTCAATTTGGCCCTGGTCGTTGAGGCGCTCATCCAGCGCGTGGAAGCCGGCCATATCCATGAGGTAGGCTGCCACTGTGACCTGGAACTGCCGGCTTTGTTCATTGTCGTTCATCATGTCAGCGTGAGCCGGGGTATTGGCCAGCCACGCTTCGATCGCCTGAGACAGAGTGTGCTGGACCTGGTGCGTTTCGGCGGCCAGGCGTTTGGCTGTGTCCAGATCATCGTTGCTCAGGGCGTCGGCGTATTGGGCTAGAACCGTCTGCAACTGTTCAGCCTGGGGGTTAAGGTCCGCCGGCCAATCGGTGACGGCCACGATCCGGTTGACCCGGTTGACCACACCGGCGTCGCCCGCCTCAATTTGGCCCTGGCCGTTGAGACGCTCGTCCATGGCGTGCAAGCCGGCCGTGTCCAGCAAGTAGGCCGCCGCCGCCATCTGGAAGGACTGATCCGGCCCGCTGTCGCCTTCCATCGTCCCCGGCCAACTTTGAACCGCGTGCGATAGATCGTGCTGGGCCTCGTGGGCCTCGGTGGCCAGGGGTTTGGCCGCGGCCAGATCGTCGTTGCCCAGGGCGTCGGCGTATTGGGTCAGAACCGACTGCAACTGGTCAGCCTGGGGGTTGAGGTCTGCCGGCCAATCGGTGACGGCGACCACCTGGTTAACCCGGCTGACCAGGCCGGCATCGCCCGCCTCAATTTGGCCCTGGCCGTTGAGGCGCTCATCTATCGCGTGCAAGCCGGCCGTGTCCAGCAGGTAGGTGGCCAGCCCCACCTGAAAAACCTGCGGTTGAGGCGCGCTGGCTGTGGCCAGGGCCGGGTCGCCGGTTTCATCATGGTCGTGTTCGGTCGAGGTTGAGGCCTCGGCGTCGTGTTCGGAGTGGTCCATGGCCGCCATGTCACCTTCGGTCGCCTCGCCCGGCTGGCTGGTGGCCATTTCAGCGTGTTCCATGTCGTGTTCATCGGCCATCGCCGTTTCAGCGTGTTCCATGTCGTGTTCGCCGGCCATGGTTATGCCCTCGGTTACGTCCACGGCGATGGTTTGGGGCGCGGCATGTTCAAAGTTGAGGGTCAGATTAATTTTATCGCCAACGGCGATGCCGTCCTTTAGGCCCAGCAGCATCACGTGCATTCCGCCTGGCGCCAGCGTAACCGATTGGCCGGCCGGTAGCTCAATTTTGGACAGCGGGCTCATGCGCATAACCTCGTTCTCATCCATTTTAGACTCGTGCAGTTCCGCGCTGGCGGCGGCTTCGGTCTGGACACTGACCAGGGCGTCATCGGCCTCACCTGGGTTCGACAGGGTCAGGTAAACCGCCCCATTGGGGATGGTGGCGCTGGCAAACGGCTCCGAGACGGTGATATCCGGGCTGCCTGACGCACCCGGCGCTGCCGCCGGGGGTTCTGGCGGAGCTACAGTGGCGGCTCCGCCGCATTGCGCAGCCATTAAACTTAAAGCCAATAGGCATAGGATCAGTAAGAGCAATTTCTGAGTTTTCATGAAGGTTCTCCTTGAGAAAACCGGTTTTTGACGACTAGTCGATCGTCCTGAGCCCCTTATTTAAGGCCATAAACCAGATTTTCCCCAATCATAGGTTGAAGGACAAAGTTGTCATAGGTTAGTTTTGGGTAGCCGGTGGCAGCGTGTAGTCCAGGTGGCTGCACAGGTCTACCGGGTCAACGTTAAAGGTGTGGGATAAAATGTTAGATTTGAGGCCAGGCCAGGCGGGGTGGTTTTTTAGGCAATGGCAAATCGGCCGAAGCGCCGGCCGGTTGGGCTGTCCCATTTAAGGGGCCGAACAGCAAGCGCAGCAGGCCGGCAGCAGCCGCTATCAGATAAAGCTGGCCCAGGCTCGACTGTAATAAATGAGCCAGGCCGGAGAAAGCGTTGGTCGGGGCGATGAAATCTTGTTGCAGGTTGAATCGCGGCTTGAGCGGCCGGATAAGCGGGGAGGCTACATCCTTCGTGGTCAGTGCGCGGGGCCAGGCCGGGGCGGCAAACAGGGCCAAGCGATAGGGCTGGATGTGGTGATGGGTCGCCCGCACATCAAAAAAGATGAGCGGGGCTAATACACCCAGCCACACAATGAACAGACCGTAAATGAATTTCGCGGCAATTCGGGCAAAACGATTCATCAGTAATAGGACTATAACGACAGGCGATAAAATTGTCAAGACGCCGAGTCTGGCCGATTGTCAGGGACATAAAAGATGTGATAAAATGGGGGTAGGGGGTAGGCAGTAGGGAGTAGGTAAATAAGGTCACATCCACCATCTCGCCATCTTCATAATTCACCCTTCATCATTCATAATTGTCAGATGTCGTAGGGGCGACGGCAATCAGCCCGAGCGGCGGTGGGGGAACACAATACCCCAATCCGATTGCCTCGCTCGCCCGCCGGACGATCGGCCTGGTGGTTGTAACCCTATACCACAGCCCCCGACCTCGGGCGAGGCAACGTCATTGGATAACCTGTTGCGCACGGATGGTCCGTTGCCGTAGCCCCTACCAAGCGTTCTGTTGAAAACAGGTGTAGTAAAGTAGGTTGGGTTGAGCCGGCAACATTTTTATCAGCGTGTTCTCCTGTAACGACCAGGAGCGTCAAAGTTTACTTTGACCTGATGGTGGATGACAAAGCAAGCTTTGTCGCTCCTGGCCGCTGGTTTCATCTAAACCACAAACCGCAAAAAATAAACACCGCCGGCCCCAACGGCCACCAGCCGCTGACTGTCCGGGTGCCAGGTGCAACGAGCTAGAGACCCTTCAACGGCCAGCGTGGTCAAACATTGCCCTGTCCGCAGCTCCCACACCTTCAAGGTCGTATCATATGACACCGAGACGATCCAGCGGCCATTGGGGCTAACGGCACAGCCGTTCACACTACCCGTATGTCCCTCCAAGGTCCGTATTGCTCGTCCACTCTCCACATTCCACACCTTCATGGTGTGATCAAGGGACGCTGAGACGATCCAGCGGCCATCAGGGC